>JAGVBL010000252.1 GCA_020059785.1 Ignavibacteriales bacterium
AAGTGTTGTCTGTGAGACCGAAGTCAGTAATGTGGGATAAATAAATTCCAAGGGTAAACTGTTTTTACTTGACTTTCTTTTCTATAGACAACGTCGTTAGGCACTTAATTTAAATGAGCATAGAAAATAAATATCGTTCTAATTCATTAAGAAATGCACCATTGGAATATGCACCAAAGAATGAAATAGGTGTAGTTTTTTTATTTGCTCATATTGCAAAAAAGCTGCAATTACGAATTGAAGAAATTCGCCCGCAATTTCCCGACTGTATTGCATACAAGAAAGTAGGTGATAGAGAAAAAGAAGTTCGGATTGAGTTTGAATTTAAGTCGAGCAATTTTAAATCTCACAAGCATAACCCAAATGATTGCGATATGATTGTATGTTGGCATCACGATTGGCACGATTCACCTGATAAAATAGAAATTGTGGAATTGAAAAGATACTTTGGTGTTCATACAAAGGTATGGATACAACCAGTTATAAAAAGTCAATGGAATTATCTTGATGTAAATGACGAGATGGATTGGGGGCTCTCTAAACGAACAACGGTTGGCGATTTACTATTGATGTACCGCTGTTATCCCGAAAAGAAAATTTCTGATATTTATTTTTTGAAAGGCGATTTGAATCGTGGTAAAGCCGGCTGGCGTGAAGGGAATTCCAATTTTGGAATAATTAAAAAGATATGTCACCTATATTCACCAATATTTTTAGATGATATGAGAAATCATAAGGTTATAAAAACATCTTCATTTATTAGAAAGAACCTTCAAGGGAATCATTTAGTTTCAGAATATTGGTCATATTTATATGCGATGATTGTTGAGAGGAATCCAAAAGTAAAAAAAATACTTAAAGAATATGCGCCTGATAAAATGTAAAAGAGCGTGCCTAACCAGTGGCTCAAGGCGACAGCGTTTTCGCACTCGGCATTTTCATAATTTTAGTGTTAGTCGTTCCGTTTTAAGTTTCTTGTTCAAGGTAATCGTGCTATGAAAGTTTTTTGTAATTATAAAATTTATTTAACAAGTTCGGCATTGTAGTTCGGGGCTGTGCCTTAGCCACCACGCTGTTAGAACACACGAATTTATTATGGCGTAGGCATAATGGTTGTGTGTCTTGATTCGGAGATTTTGTAACTTAATAGTTGACAGATAAAAATGTTTTGACAACTTAAAACGGAGAATTATGAAACGACGAAATTTCATTTCGCTCGCACTTGCTTTTTTTCCTATCACATTTTTTGCACAAATTAAAAGGAATATTATTATGAGGACAGACAAAGGTTTTAAGATAAAAGCAGGTGAAGCCAGATTTGGTAAACATTATAAAATGAAAGGTGTTACCTCAAATACGTTGGACATTAAAATTTCTGGAGCTGATACAGATGGAGATTTAGCGGTTTTCGAACAGAGTGGCTTAACTCCCAAAGGCGGACCGCCGTTGCATATTCATCCATTTCAAGATGAGTGGTTTTATGTTATTGAAGGAGAATATTTGTTTCAAGTAGGTGAAGACAAACACCAGATGCAATCGGGTGACACTATTTTTCTTCCGAGAAATGTTCAACATGCGTTTGTTCAACTGACAGAAAAAGGAAAGATGATAGTTTCTTACTTGCCAGCAGGAAAAATGGAAGCATTTTTTAAGGTAACCGATGCTTGGTCATCTCCACCAACAGCAGAGGAAATTGCAAAAGTATTTCAAGATCACGATATGAAAGTTGTTGGGCCACCGTTGAAAGCGGAATAAACAATTAGAGCTCGTTGTACTGGTTAATTCAATATTCTGCCGCGTGTGTTCTAACCAGTCGCTCAAGTTGGCGCGCAAACCGCCGGCGCTCCGAGTTTATGAATGGTGTGGTGAAATTTAAGAGCATGATTTACTTGCAGACATTTACAAAACAAGACACAATTTTCCATCACGCTGGAGCGTTTGCGCGCAACGTAGCTCAGATTCGTTATATTGCTTGAAAATGGTTAAAGGAGAAGTGATTTGTAGTTTCTTGCACCGTGAAGCATTCTATGAATCAAAATTGTTCTTTTTTCTATTGTGTAAAATATTAGGTAGTTCTCAATTATCAAATATCTGTATCCAAGTAGTTTGAGATCAGAATCGCTTGGAGATTTACCTAATAACGGATTATCAGCAAGTAATTCTAAGTTCTTTTCAATTTTGTCAGATAGATTTAAGGCGGCTTTGGTATTGTCAGCAGCAATGAAGGAGATTATTTCAGTGAAATCTTCCTCGGCAATACTTAAAAGTCGAACGCTAAAATTATTTTTGCTCATTTATCATTGTCCGGATTTTAGACATTACCTGTTTAAGACTGCTTCCAGTGTCACCGGTTGATTTTTGCTTCTGAGCAATTGATAATTTTGAAAGCAAATCAAGTTTGAGTTGCATCTTTGAATAATGATTCATTGACATAACAACTAAATCACCTTCACCATTCTTGGTGATATAGATTGGTTCATTAGAATCGTTTGCAAGTTTAGAAATCTCATTTGATTTGTTTCTTAAATCTGATATAGGTTTTATTATTGGCATAAGTCATACTCTTTATTTTATCTGTGTCAATATTATGACATAATTATGATAAATGCAAAGACGAAATATAACCTGCAACTCAAACCGACTGCTGTAGTCGGTCGTTGAATTTGCAGCTTAGTTTTTGTGGAGAAAAAAGTTTTAGAAATAAATAAATAACATAAACAGTAAAACAGAACATTGGCAGCGTAAACCTTTTGGCAGCGGTTTAGTTGCCACGTCGTTAGTTTGCTAAATATTGTAGTAGTAAAAAAATATTTGAAAATTATGGATGGCGTAATTACATTGTAGATACGATTTTATTAGAAAGGGAAAAAATGAAAACAAAGGTTGTAAAAATTGGCAATTCACGCGGAATACGAATTCCAAAATCATTAATTCATGAAAGTGGCTTAAAAAATGAAGTTGAGCTTGAAATTAGTGAAGGTCAAATAATCATAAAGCCAATATCCACAAACAGAGAATCTTGGGATACTGCATTTAAGAAAATGGCAAAAAAACAAGACGACATATTATTAGATAACGAATCAATACTCAGTCAGTCGAGGTGGGACCAAGAAGAATGGGAGTGGTAAATGTTTTCTCGTTTTGAAGTTTATTATGTTAATTTAGACCCCACAGTTGGAAGTGAAATTAAGAAAACACGTCCATGTGTAATTATCTCACCTAATGAAATGAATTACAATATTTCTACAGTAATAATTGCCCCTCTTACTTCGAAGTTACGTAATTATCCAACTAGAATTCCTTGCAAAGTTGAAGGCAAGCAAGGTCAAATCGTATTAGACCAAATCAGAACAGTCGATAAAATAAGATTAGTCAAAAGAATAGATACATTAAATAAATTAACTCAGACTAAAGTTCTAAATGTTTTAAAGGAGATGTTTTCAGAATAAGCAAACTAACCTCTTTAATAAGTAAAAAGTCCCAGCAAAAAAAGCGGGACAGGCAAGGAGTATAAAAAGAATAAAGATATTCCAAACTGACATTGCAGATAGAATAGAATACGTTCTTTGAACAGCTGAAAAATTATTTATTAACAACATTGAATGCCAATAATATCACCAAGGTAATGGCCCGCCAAAATAAAGGCGGGCAGGCAAACCAAACCTCTTTTAGGCCTTACTATCAAACAGTCAGTAAGATAGCTGTCCGACGAAAAGATCGAACTATTCCAGATATAACAAAGGCATACGTGTTGTTACCCAATCCCGCGCAGCAGTCGTTGTGGACTAGTTATGCGTAGGGGTTTACAACACGTG
>JAGVBL010000406.1 GCA_020059785.1 Ignavibacteriales bacterium
AATCTGAATTTTTAATCGGCTAATAAATACGGATCAGGATCAGAAATTAAGTTTAATAAATTCATGATCCTGATCTTGCTCTTAATCTTGCTCTTAATCTTGCTCTTGCTCCTGATCAGAAGAATTTCTCTGCTTTTTTAATCCTTCTATTTCGGATTCTGTAAGTTCTCTAACTTCCCCCATTTTCATATTTCCTAGTTTGATGTTTTTGATTCTTACTCTTACAAGTCTTAGTGTAGGATGACCAACTGCTGCAGTCATCTTTCTAACCTGTCTGTTGCGTCCTTCCTGTATAGTAATACTTAACCAGCTTACAGAAATATTTTTACGCTCTCTTATCGGAGGAATTCTTGGTTCGAAACCGGGTTCATTAATTTGTTTAACTTCTGCAGGAAGAGTTTTTTTCCCTTCAATAATTACTCCACTCCGAAGATTATAAAGAGCATTTGCTTCTGGGACCCCTTCAACCTGAACATAATATTCTTTCTCGGTTTCTGATTTCGGATTAAGCAATAAATCGGTTAGAGATTTATCGTTGGTAAGAATAAGAAGTCCTTCGCTATCCAAATCAAGTCTTCCAACCGGATAAACATCACCCGGAAAACTAAATAATGGTTTTAGTGTCTTGCGTCCATCTGTGTCTGTAAATTGGGATAGAACTCCGTAAGGTTTATTAATAACAAAGTAGCGAAGATTATTCTTTTTAAAGTCCGACATACAATTATGGAAGTGTTGTAAGAAACACTACTGATTGTGGTTTAATTTCAAACTCAATTCCTTCACTCAAATTTTTAGAGAGATTATCAACAGGAACTGGAAATCCATTTCCATCAATTCTCATTTCATTTTCGGTATAAACATACTGTTTGAAATTATATTCTCCTTCATTATCAACTCTCAGCAACACCTTGATAGGGGCTGAATTAATATTAACTACTGCAAAGGACCAGTTAACATTTCCATTCTTAACTATTCTGGTACCCAGCGCCCTTAAATTTATAGAGCGCGATCGTATTTTATAAACATCCGAACCGGCTGGAAATAACTTTGTTAATAACGACCAGCTGTAAAACCATGGGCGTAATTTCATTCCCTTCTTTTTATCCGTCCACATTCCCCATTGAAAATCGGGATGACTGTTATCATCAAGCATCCATGCAAGAACTGCATTTGCACCAGAATGAACCGATTGAATCGCAAAGTCAGTCATAAATACACCGTAATAAAAACTATTTATTTGAGTACTAATTCCAGCTGATTGTCCATCTCTCATTCCGGCTTCGGTTACAAAGTAAAGTTTCTTTGATGCTTTGGGATCAATTGACTTTGCATAATTCCATAAAAGAGTTAAATCAGTCTGAACACTTCCTTTTGCAGTTCTGTCTTTCCAAGCATACATGTGAACATCATAAACATCGAACATGTAACGTGCTTCATCAACTGTGTTAAAAAACCACTCGTTATCGTTACTCTGCCCCGGCCCAATAAACTTAACTTTCTTATCAAGTTCTTTATCTTTAAAAACCTGGAATAAGTTTTCTGCACCGGTTCTCCATCGTTCGAAATTTCCGACTTCATAATTCGGTTCGTTTACTAATCCAAAATATTTTATACATGTAAAACCTTTCCGGTTAATTAGGTAATCGAGGTAGGTTCCTATTACTTCTGCATATAAAGGGTTATCCATTTTCTCTATGCCGTCAACTGCAAGCCAGTCCACTTCAATTCCCCAATCAGTTAGTATAACATCAATTCCATTCTGCTGACAAAAATTAAGATGACGGTAGAGAAGCTGCATATCTCTATTTTCCCAGTCGTAACCGAGCGACTTACTATAGCACCATTTAGTTTGCATCATAACCCGCACTATTGGAATCTGCATCCATTTAATTCTCTCACCAATCAATTTAAAATCTTCGTCATTAACCCCGTTCAAATCGTATGCGCGTGAATCCCATTCGGCACCAAACCCTTTAAATTCAGTTACAGGTTGACTCGGGTAACTGATTACCAGATTAATTTTTTCAATTGCCTGGGAATAGATTGTATGAGTAAGTAAAAAGAATAGAAAAGAAATAAAAAAGATTTTTCGAAACATAAATCCGCCAATTGTTTTTTCGTTAATATAAAATTAATGAATTGTGATTAATTTTGGTTAGGAAATAAATCGAGAGAGATTGGGAATTCCTGAGTTTTAGTTTTGAATTTAGGTAAAGTAAACCGGAAAGAAGAACCGGCGCCTAATTTACTTTCCACCCAGATACTTCCGCCATGTTTTTCTATCATTTCTTTGCAAAGTGTAAGTCCAAGACCTGTCCCCTTTTCATTTGAGGTTCCATTCGTGCTGTATTGAATTCCAATAGAAAATATTTTTCCAATATCATTTTGATCAATACCAACTCCGTTATCAATTACATTAACAACATAAAAGCTACCAGCTAATGAAGCTCTTACTTTTACATACCCGCCGCAATTAGTAAACTTTATAGCATTACTTAATAAATTGTGTAACACAGACCGTATCATATTTTCATCGGCAAATACCAAGCAATCCCTGTTTACCTCATTATGTAGTGTAATATTCTTATTGTTAGCATTCATCATCATAAGGTGACGGACTTCTTCAACTTCTGCCCACAAATTAATTTTCTCCGGGTTAAAATCACTCCGGTTTGTTTGTAAACGCGACCATTCCAGTACGTTAAGCAGTAAATTATATATGTGTAAAGAGGACGATCTTATTTCCTTAATTAAATTTTTTCTGTAGTCGTCATCCAAAGTATCATATTCTTCTGCAAGCAATTCGGTAAATCCTAGAAGCCCCTGGAATGGACTCTTCAAATCATGCGAGATAATTGAAAAAAACCTGTCCTTGGATATATTAATTTCTTTTAGTTTTTCAATTTCTTCCATCAACCTTTCTTCAGCTTCTTTCCTCAATTTAATTTCATCCATAATACTGGAATTGATCTTTTCTAATTCACGATTTCTAGATTCAATTTCTTTTTGGCGTTCTTCGTTTTTTCTTTTATTAATTAAAAACCATGTTCGGACTCCCAGAATCAAAACACCGAAAAAAAATAGCAGTATAAAAAATCTAAATAAATCCGATTGCAGGATTTGAAGTGTAGTTATTTCATTAACAAGCGCCAAGCCCGCAGCATATTTGGGTTGATCTGATTGGTGAATTGAATTGGATGAAATTTTATTAGGATGGTATAAATGTGAGTTATTATTCAATTGTTCTATAACGGCAGATGAGAATCCTACAGCAATTAAAATTATTACAGAAATGTAAATAACTTGTTTCTTGAAAAAAGGTATGTGATATTCTTTACAAAACATTATTAGCTAAGTTAATCCCTTAGTTTGTTCAAAAGTCATACCGATTAGCATTTCGTAAAACAACAAAGAAAAATAAGTGTTACAA
>JAGVBL010000177.1 GCA_020059785.1 Ignavibacteriales bacterium
CGGATGTATTAGAAAGTGAAATTACAAACCCGGTTAGAACTCTTTTGCCGAACGGGACTACAACCCGAACGCCGACTTTTACAGAATCAATTAATTGATCCGGTATTGAGTAAGTAAAGGAATTTCTAAAAGGTAACGGAAAAACAACCTGTGCAAACATTTTTGTGCTGGTTAATTATTAAATCAAATATAGAAAAATGGTGATTATGAACCACTATTACATTTTTTTGAAAAGGATAATTTTAATACCCCGGTTTTCCTTGCAAAAAAAAATGTTGTGGGTTATTTTTGTCCGGCAAATTAACAAAATCGGAGAAATGATAATGCTTAAGAAATCTTTATTTATAATCACCTTATTCTTATTAGTTAGCAATATAAATGCTGAAGGCGAAAAATATGGTAAGGAAATTTCATTAAAAGATAAAACCGCTGTATCATCAATATTAACTTCACCGGAAAAATTTAACGGCAAAACAGTTCTGATTGAAGGGAAAATCCTGAATGTTTGTCAGAGCATGGGATGCTGGATTGAAATAGCCGGTGAAAACGAGGGCGAAAAAATAATGGTAAAAGTTGAAGACGGTGTAATAGTATTTCCTAAAGACGCCAAAGGTAAAACTGCATTGGTAGAAGGTATTGTTGCAGAAGTTCAGCCTTCAACAGATGAACATCATGCCGAAAAAGATCATCAACACGATGGCGATGATCCATGTAATCCAAAAACCAAAACGTATAGAATTAACGGATTAGGTGCAGTAATAAAGTAAAACACTTCCGCAGATTTCAATAAAAGCCCGATAAGTTTTATTATCGGGTATTTTTTTTAATAAGAGGTGTTCGCCCTTTTTTTCTCAATCTCGCAACACCATTCCATCCTTTTTTCAAAAATGAAAATTAAAAACGTTATTTTTTATTCATTTTGTTAAAAATTTCGGCAAGGTTTTTGAGCAATAGAGGCAAACGTTTAATATTATCATCAAATAAAGGAGTAAACACCATGGTTATTACGGACGAATGCATCAGCTGTTCAGCATGTGTAGATGAATGCGAAAATAATGCAATCTATAATGCGGGCGAAACATATACTGTGAACGGCGAAACCAAAGCAGCTATTTCTGAAGATCACACATTTATTGCACCTGAATTATGCAATGATTGTAAATCATGTGTTGAAGTTTGTGCTGTTGATGCTATTGTAGAAGCATAATAAGTAATAAATAATTATTGGATAAAGAAGCCTTGAAGGTTGCTGAGGCAACCCTCAAGGTAAACGAAAGTTTATTTTGTTTCTGTCACTTCAACTTCATAAACAAGAGACGTAAACGGAGGAATGATAAAACGCTTTTTACCTTCAACCATTTTTGCATAAAAGCCACTGTTACCATAAGCATTTGCAAACGGAACAATTACTTTTCTCTTTTCGCCAGGTTTCATATCGCTTAAAATCTCATCAAGTCCAGGATTAATTTTTGTCGTTCCAACTGTGTAATTAAAAGTCTCGGGCTGATCAATATAATTTGTGGGCTTTCCATCTTCGCTAGAACTTACAAACGGAAAATCTTTCAACAGTGCCGTTCCTTTGTAATTCACTTTCAATACAGAACCTGTTGTTGGTTTATCGCCGCCGCCTTCTTTTATTACTTCGTATTTAACTCCGCTTTTAGTTGTCTTAGCTTTAGGTAACAATTTTTTAATTGCAGCTTCTTCGTCCTTAGCTCTTTTATTCTCTTCCAATTTTACTTTTGTTTTTGCATCATTAACCATCTTGCGGAATGATTCATCCGTAACATTAAATTTATTTGCTTTTTCACCTATTCGTGTTATTGAAACACTTTTAATTGTGTCGCCCTGAACAATTTTATTAACAACGTCCATCCCTTCTGCAACCCAACCGAATAGTGTATAATTTCCGTCAAGATAAGATCGGTCGCCAAGTGTAATATAAAACTGGCTGCCGTTTGTATGCGGACCGGAGTTTGCCATTCCAAGCATTCCGGCTTTGTTATGACTCAGCTTCTGATAAATTTCATTGGGAAATTCATAACCGGGTCCTTCTGTTTCTTTTCCCGTATTAGGCATTCCGGCTTGAATAACATGTCCCGGTACAACACGATGCCATATACTTCCGTTAAAATACGGCGAACCCTCTTTAAGTGTTTCGTTCTTAATTTTACCTTCTGCAAGACCAATGAAATTTGCAGTGGTCATTGGAACGTTTTCATAATCGAGTGATAAAGTAATTCTTCCTTTGTTAGTATTCAGGTCTGCATAAATTCCATCGGGCAGAAAAGCACCTTCTCGTGGAACGAGATTATCTAAGTTTGCAATTTGATAAGCAAGCAAAGCATAGATAAGCGCACTGTATTCCTGAGCATCGGGAATGGTTTGATCGTAAGTATCAAGCATTGTATGCCACGTGGTTCCGTATTGATGCGGTCCCTGTGTTCTTAACCATGGTGCAGGAACGCCTTCCATTACAAATGAATGACTATCTGTTCCTCCGCGGCCGGCTCTTCTAATTAATCCGGTCTCCTGAAGAGCAAATTTATATTTCAATTCAAGATTCTCAATAGGTTCAATAACAGGTTTAACATAATCAAAAATTACTTTTGGAACGCCCATTCCAACAACAGGATTGGTCCCGCTATCGTTATTAAGTATAATAGAAATTTTAGAAAGTTTATCTTTATTGTTATCAACCCACGCTTTTGAACCCACCAATCCACGCTCTTCGGCGGCATAAAGCTGAACCATAATAGACCGTTTTGGTTTAGCTCCGGCTTGTAATAGAAGTCTAATTGCTTCCATCATTCTTGAAACGCCCGAAGCATTATCAATCGCACCTGTTGCATGATCATAAGAATCCAGGTGTGCACCAAGTATTACATACTCATCAGGAAATTCTGTCCCTGGAAGCCAGGCAATTACGTTGTGATATTTTACCGGTCCTTGGTAGAAGAAATTACGAATGTCGAATTCGAGAATAACTTCTTCGTCTTTTTCAACCATCGATTTTATCTGATCGAATTGTTTATCGAGAAGTTTAATATCAGGTAAAGTAGGAAGATCATTCCAGGATTTTAGATTTCTTACATCAAATAACCTGAAGGGAATTCTTGCAAGTTGAATTGTACCGAGAGCACCGTATGAAATTAATTTTTTAGTTACCGGACTGATTGAATCGCGGTCGCGAGGGTAACCTGTGTTTTCACCGTCTATAAGAACCCATGCACCATTAATTTTATCTTTCATCAAATCAATTTGTTTTTCGTCTTTAGGAAGAATAACAACATTACCTTTCTGTTTCCCTTTTGTTCCGGCAGTATAACCGGGCGTGCCGAATTCAAGATACATTTCGTTTGGTTTAATCATTTTACCAAACCAAGGACCGCGGTTAAAACCAACCGGCTCTTCTGCAACAAAATGGAGTTCGGCTTTTAGTCCCCAGGAAAGGAATTCATTCAACGCCCATCGTGCGGCGTTTGTATAAGCATCCGATCCGGTTGATCTACCGCCAAATCGATTACATAATATATCCTGATGAACCATTGCGCGGTTATCGGTTTTACCAATCTCAACAATTTTTTGAAATACAGGATCTGTTTGAGAAAATATATTTAACGAAAGAGTTAGAAAAACAATTAGAAAGGAGAAATAGCGTTTCATAATAGTACCAAGTTTGTTAAGAGTAATTGTCTAAAATTAATTAAAACATTTGTGTGCACAAAGTTTTCTTTATTCATATTTTACGGTTGAAAAAACATTGACAACAATCAATGTAAAAATATGAAAGGGGTAAAAAATTTTTTTCTAATCGGCTTCCTGTTTTTCTTCTCCTCCGAAATAACCGCACAAGCAACATCTCCCGTAACATTTAGCGAAATTATGTTTCGTCCATTGGAAACCAACGGAGAGTTTGTAGAGTTATACAACACTTCTGCAACAGAAACCATTGACATAGCGAACTACAAATTCAAGTATTACACTTCTTCTAATAATAATCTTGTAGCTGTATCAGGAGGAACACTTCTGGGTCCAGGAAAATTTGCAGTGATAATTCAGGGGAACTATGATTGGATAAATGGGATATACAAAAACCTGGTTCCAGCCGGAACTGTTGTGATGAAAACAAGCGGAAATAATTTCGGCTCATCAGGAATGGCAAATGAAACAAGCCGGGAAGTGTATTTGATTAATGCTGCCGGCCAAACCATTGATACGTATACTTATTCTGCTGATAATGCTTTAGGTATTTCAGACGAAAAAATTAATCTTACTAAAGACAACGCCGCAGCTAATTGGGCAAACTCAACTATTCTTAATGGAACGCCGGGTAAAAAAAATTCTGTATCGCCAACCGATTACGATTTGAGCATTCGCTTCGAAAAGTCGCTGCCGGCAATCCCAACCGCACAAGATTCCTTAATTATGGCATTTGTTGTAAAAAATATTGGAAGGGTGGTTGCTAATAATTTTATTGTAGAACTTTTCTATGATGTTAATGCCGATTCAACAGGTCAACAGCAAGAAAATATTTTCACATCAAACTACGCTACTTTACCCGTTGGCGATTCTATTATAATTACAAAATCATTCTTCCCCAATAATCCCGGGGATTACAATTTTATTGGATTGGTAACATACACACCGGATGAGAAGCTCTCGAACAATAAGATAATTAAAAAAATAACGGTTGCCGATAAACTAACTTTATATAATGAGATTGTTATCAACGAAATTATGTATGCACCAACAGGGGACGAACCGGAATGGGTAGAGTTATACAATGCATCCGACCGCACAATTAATTTACGGAACTGGAGAATCGGTGATAATTCCGCCACAGTCGTTATTTCGAGCAGCGATTATCAGCTATTACCAAAAGAATATCTTGTGATAAGTAAAGAATCAACAATTAACACAATACATAATATCACATCAAAACTTCTTGTAAGATCTTTGCCGTCATTAAATAACAGCGGTGATGACGTAATTGTACGTGATCTCTATTCGAGAACCATTGATTCTACAAAGTATATTCCAGTATGGGGCGGAAGCACCGGCGGAAGATCGCTGGAGAGAAAATCCGTTTCTTCTTCAAGTCTTGATGCAAACAATTGGGGGACATCTGTAAGCAAAAATAAATCTACACCCGGTAAGGTTAATTCAATTTCTAAAAAGGATTTTGATCTTACAGTTGTATCTGTAACAGGAAATAAAACTTATGTTGAAGTAGGTACAGGACTGGCACTGACTATTACGGTTAAGAACCTTGGAAGGAACAGGGCAGAAAATTACGGATTGAGTCTATTCCGGGATGCAAACTTTGATCTTACGGGAGATGAATCGGAACTGATTACGCGCCCCAATCTTCCATTGCTTCAGCTCGATCCCGATCAATCTTTTGAGATTACGGTAACAATACAAAATGTTCTATCCGGGGTTAATCAATTTCTTATCCAGATTGATTTTGCAAATGATGAATTTACAGACAACAACATTGCATCATTCAATATTAACGGGGTTCAACTTAATGAAGTGCGGGGCGATCTTGTAATTAATGAAATTATGTATGCACCAACATCACCAGAACCCGAATGGATTGAGATATTTAATAAGAGTAGTAAAACAATTAATCTTAGAAAGTACCAGGTTGCAGATGATGCATCTAAAGCAACAATTACAACAAAAGATTTTTTAATTCAACCGGAAGAATATGTTGTGGTTGCCAGAGATACCAGCATCTATTCTTTTTATACAAATCTTAGTAAGGTGATAATCGCACCGCTACCATCGCTTAATAACAGCGGGGATAGAGTAGCTATTTCGGATTCATTGAACCGAACAATCGATTCACTTTATTACCGATCGTCATGGGGCGGATCATCCGGTAAGTCGCTTGAAAGAATTGCTGCCGAAAAATCTTCAACGGATTCTACAAATTGGAGAACAACAAGGAATGCGAGAGGAACGCCAGGCAAGATTAATTCAGTATCAAAAAAGAATTATGATGTTGTTTTAGTTGCGAAAAACATTCACCCTCCAAATCCATTAATTGGACAAGAAGTTAAAGTCGGTATTATAGGTTGGAATCCTAGTAAGAATAAGGCTGTATTCACTTGTAAATTATATGAAATACTAAATGACGGAAGTAAGTTATTATTAAAAGAGGAAAGAGTAGAACTCATTAATATAGAAGATGTTGGTTTTTATTTATCTCAAGTGGAATATAGAATTGAGTCATTAAATTTAAAAAGAACATTTGAATATTTTGCCGATTATCCATTGGATGAAGACACAACAAATAACCGCTATAGATTTACAGTTATACCGGGTTATCCGGCTAATTCCGTTGTGATTAATGAAATAATGTACAACCCGCTTAACGGCGAACCGGAGTGGATTGAGCTCTACAACAAATCGGTTTATAATATTGATCTTGAAGAATGGTCAATAACAGATATTCTAACAACTCCTGTTAAAACAAAACTTCAACCCAAAGGAATTACATTTCCACCCAACTCATTTCTAGTAGTTTCAAAAGACGGAGTTATTAGTAATTTCCACAGGTCGATTCCATCGCAGCTTCTCATTAACACATTTGCTAATCTTAATAACGATGCGGACGGAGTTGTAATTAAAGATGCTAACGACGGCACTATCGATTCTGTCCGTTACGACAAATCCTGGGGCGGTGAAAACGGAAAATCATTGGAGAGAATTAACTTAACCGGTTCATCCAACGACCGGCTCAATTGGGGATCATCAAAAGATATCGAACTTAGCACTCCGGGAAGAATCAACAGTCTTGCACCTAAAGATTACGATTTAACTATAAAAGGAATTTCCATTGTTCCTCTTTATGCTGCATTCGATGAGGAAGTTAATATAGCCGCAAAAGTTTTTAATAACGGAATGAAATCTGCAGATCAATTTACCGTGCAATTCAATTTCATTTCCGGTAACGATACTTCATACTTCAGTCAGGGGAGCGGCTCTAATTTATCCTCAAAAGACTCTATTCTTATTTTATCATCTTCAAGAATAAAGCTTGATAATCCGAGACGGGTTTATTGCAAAGTTCTTTTTGATAAAGACATGGATAATCTTAATAATTTTTACGTTGCGGATGTAAATACCGGTTATAAAAGAAATTCAGTTGTTGTGAGTGAATTTATGTATAATCCTCTTGATGGCGAACCGGAATGGATTGAAATTGTAAACAACACCAACACGCAAATAAATCTGAAAGACTGGAAAGTAGCAGACCTTGTACCTTCCATTACAAAAGTTTCTATCTCTAATGTAAATAAGATTTTGCAGCCCGGTGAATATGCAGTACTAACTCCGGATACAAATAAATTTATGTTTATTCCTCCTAAAAATTTTCTCCAGGTTAAGTTTGGTACTCTTGGAAATACTAACGATGGAATTGCACTTTATGATTTCCGCGGTGCGGTGATAGACAGTTTTATGTATAATTCCAAATGGGGAGGCGCAAAAGGTTTTTCGCTCGAAAGAGTTTCGTTGAATTCTGCTTCTACAGACAGTACAAACTGGACAACGTCATTAAACAGATATGGAGCCACGCCCGGATTTCAAAACTCTATTACCTCAGTGCCTCAATATCGAAAGGGTGACATTGTTATAAACGAAATTATGTTCGATCCCGCAGCCGGCAACTCTGAATTTATTGAATTATATAATACCTCATCAGATTCAATGCAAATAGGCGGAATGAATTTGATTTATGGAAGCAATAAAAAAGTCCCGGTATCAAAAATCTGGTATAAAATTCCACCGGGAGCATATTTGATTTTAGCAAGTGATTCAACCGTTTACAACAATTATAATTACCTTAAGCTGCAAGGCAATTATCTTCTTTTTAACAGCTCAATAAGTTTATCTAACGATGGCTCAATGCTTGTTATTAAAGACGCGCGCAACACAACCCTCGATTCGGTTTATTATTCACCTAAATGGCATAATAAAAATTTAATATCAACCAAGAACCGTTCTATTGAACGGCTTAATCCTTTATTGGGATCGAACGACAACACAAACTGGAGTTCATCTGTTGCACCCGATGGAGCTTCACCCGGAAAATCAAATTCAATATTTACTGAAACAGTTGTAAC
>JAGVBL010000057.1 GCA_020059785.1 Ignavibacteriales bacterium
ATAATTATAGGAAGTCTTCTTACTCCATAAACTTCTTTAAGAAGCAATGCATACGCTCCGCCAGCAGTAGGGCTGGCGGATAATCCTAATATTTCTACCTGAATCTTATTCAATTTTTATCACGATTTAATTTTTTTTATTTCTTCAATCATTGCGGGAACAACTTCAAAAATATCTCCAACAATTCCATAATCCGCTATCTGAAAAATAGGTGCATCTTTATCTTTGTTAACAGCAACAATATATTTAGAGGATCTCATACCTGCTAAATGCTGAATAGCGCCGGAAATCCCGAGTGCAATATACAAAGTTGGCGACACAGTTTTACCGGTTTGACCAACCTGCTCGCTATGCGGACGCCAACCGGCATCAACAACAGCACGCGATGCACCTGATGCTGCTCCTAACAATTGAGCCAATTCTTCAACCATATTAAAATGCTCTGCGCTTTTCATTCCTCTTCCGCCCGATACTATGATTTCTGCTTCAGCAACATCTAATTTACCTTCCGATTTCTTTATCTCAACAACTTTTGTAGATAGATCCGGATTATCAACATTTACACTTTCAATGTCTGCTTTGGATTCGCCTACCATTGCGGCAGTAAATACATTTGGTCTTAGTGTGAATATTTTAACAGTACTGTTCAATTTAACATCCAGCAATACCTTACCGGCATAAATTGGTCTTGTGGCAACTATCTCACTGTTCTGAATATCAAGAGATATACAATCCATCGCTAATCCGGCATCTAGTTTTGCGGCTATTCTTGGTGCAAGGTCTTTACCAAGACTTGTATTAGGAATTATTATAATTGAAGCACCGGTTTCTTTTGCATGCTCAGCTAATATTTTTGAATATGCACTTGGAGAATAATTCTGCAGATCGGAATGTTTATAATGTTTTACCTTACCGATTCCGTAATTACCAATTGATTCCATATTCTCTATATCATTACCAATTACAATTGCTTCAGATTCACAGGAAAGTTTAGATGATAAATCATAAGCAGTTTTAACTGCTTCAAGGGATGCTTTTTTAATTTGACCGTTTCTTTGTTCTAATAAGACTAAAATTTTATTTCCCATATTAACCTCTATATTACTTTAGCTTCTTCATGAAGCAGTCTGATTAATTCCGGAACAGCGGTTGCATCGGTTCCAACTATTTTGCCGGCTTGTTTAGGTGCTGGTCGTTTCATTGTTACAGCATCTACAAAATTAGTTGCTGCAGCTGCTGGTTTTTCTTCAATTACCTTTTTCTTCGCGGACATTATTCCTTTTAATGATGCATAACGCGGTTCATTCAATCCTTTTTGAGCAGTTATTATTGCCGGCAACAATGTTTCTACAACTTCTTTTCCGCCTTCAATTTCTCTTTCTGCAATTACTTTATTCCCCTCCAGCTTAAAATCAACAACTACAGAAATGCAATTATATCCTAATAGCTCGGCAGTCATTTGTCCAACTACTGAGTTATCAAAGTCCACAGATTGTTTACCGAAAAATACAAGTTCGGCATTCTGGGTTTTTATTTCTTCAGCTAAAGCTTTTGCTACTGATAACGAATCCCGGTAGGATTCATCTTTAAGCAAAACCGCACTATCAATGCCCATTGCCAATGCTTTGCGTAATGTTTCTTTATTAGCTTCTCCGCCCAGACTAATTGCAACAGTCTCACCGCCTAATTTCTCTTTCGTCTTTAATGTTTCTTCTATAGCAAATTCATCGTATGGATTAACAACATAAGTTACACCTGTCTGATCTATTCCTTTACCGTCTCCGGCAATATTTATTTTTGCTGCTGTATCTGGCACATGACTAACACACACGGCAATTTTCATTAATCCTCCTTAAAATTATTTTTCAGTAATCATTGTTTAGATTTTCTTACCAAAATATAAACAAAATTTATTTTTAGGTAGCAATTTTATAATTTTATAAGCAACTATGGTCTAAATTATGTCACTCGAAAAACCAGATGGAATTATTGAACCCGAAACCACCGATGAGACAATTATTGGTCTTCCTTACAAAGTAATTTTATTTAATGATGATGTCCATTCTTTTGATGAAGTAATAAATCAACTAATCATAGCAATAAAATGTTCATTTGAAATTGCCCGGTCTCTAACATTCGAAGTGCATGTAAAAGGAAAAGCCGTTGTCTTTACTGGCGGTTTAACAGAATGTTTAAAAGTATCTTCAATTCTGGAAGAAATTGCTCTCCATACGCAAATTGTATCTTAGAATAGATTTTATAGTTCTCTTTTTACTGATATGGGTTATAATCCCGTTAAATTTGATTATATTTCGAGCCCAATTTTATTAGAAAATATAAAAACGAGATAAATAGATGCAGATTGGATTAGTCGGATTACAATTTTCCGGTAAGTCATCTTTATTTAATACACTTTCAAAGGGCTCAGCTCATAGTTCAGGTCAAAAAGAAGAAGCTTCTGTTGAAGTAGTAAAAATACCAGATGAAAGATTGGATAACCTCTCCAAAATATTCAATCCTAAAAAACAGGTTAATGCTACTATTGAAGTATTTGATATACCCGGGCTTCGAATGTCGGAGGATAATAAGGTAAAGATTACATCGGTATTTTTGAACAGTGTTCGTAATAATGATGCACTCTTTTACATAATTAGATCGTTTAAGGATGATTCAATTCCGCATCCTATGAATAAAGTTGATCCGCTAAACGATATTAAATTTCTTGAAACTGAATTTTTATTATCCGACTTAGCGTTTTTAGAGAACAGACTCGAAAAATTGAAGAAAGAGGTTCTCAAATCGAAAGATGAAAAAGTTAAGAGAGAGATACCTTTAATAGAAAAATGTTTCTGTCATTGCGAAAAAGAACTTCCGCTCCGTTCACTTGCTCTTGATGAAAACGAATTAAAACTATTAGGAGGGTTCCAATTACTAACATTAAAGCCGCTTGCGATAGCAATCAATTATGATGAAGCTTCAATTCCGGAAGTTGATGAAGAAATAAAAAAAATAAATTCAGAATTACAAAATTCCCGCGCTACTGTTATTCCGTTCTTTGCTAAGATCGAACTGGAACTATCGCAAATGAATGATGAAGATCAGCAAGTATTTATGAAGGATTATGGTATAACCGAGTCTGCACTTTCAAAAATATTAAGAACATCCTACGAGTTGCTCGGGCTACATTCGTTCTTTACAGTTGGCGAGGATGAATGCCGTGCATGGACAATCAAAAAAAA
>JAGVBL010000059.1 GCA_020059785.1 Ignavibacteriales bacterium
GCAATATGGCCGTGAGCCGGGCGGTCGGTTATCCATATGGCGCGAATAGTTTTCGATTCCGCTGCAATACCCTATTTCTCTCATCATTTCGATATCGAACTTTGTGCGCTGTTCAAGCCGCTGTGCTTCAACATATTTTTCCTGGGACCAGAAATATTTTAATCTCTCTTTAAGTTCTTCTTCAATTGATATAATTGCTCTGTTAACCTGATCTTTGGTGGTAACAAAATACTTTGCCGGATAGATGGGAACAGAATCAACTTGCTGAATTACGTTTCCTGTAATCGAATCAATTATAGAGATCCGTTCAATTTCATCTCCCCAGAATTCAACCCGCACAGCTTCTTCGTATTGATAAGCCGGGATAATTTCAACAACATCACCGCGTGCACGGAATGTTCCGCGTGAGAACTCCGCATCGTTTCTAACGTAATAAATATCAATCAGGTTGCGGAGAAGTTTTTTTCTTTCGATCGACTGTCCTTTCTTTAAGAACATTATCTGCCGTGCATATTCATCGGGTGCGCCGATACCATAAATACAAGAAACACTTGCAACAATAATCACATCGCGTCTTCCTTCTATTAGTGATGTTGTTGCTTTCAGCCGCAACCGGTCTATTTCTTCGTTAACCGAGAAATCTTTTTCGATATAAAGATCGCGCTTAACAACATATGCTTCCGGCTGGTAGTAATCATAATAACTGATAAAAAACTCCACTGCATTATTGGGAAAGAAAGATTTGAATTCTGAGTAGAGCTGTGCTGCAAGCGTTTTATTGTGAGAAATAATTAAAGTCGGTTTATTAAACTGCTGGATTACGTTAGACATTGTATACGTCTTGCCGCTTCCTGTTACGCCGAGCAATGTTTGGTGTTTTACACCATTGTTAAGCCCGTCTATCAATTCTTTAATTGCCTTCGGTTGATCGCCCGCCGGTTTGTAGCTGGATATTAATTCGAAGTTTGGCATTCTATTGCTATCACCTATTTAATACAATTTAATTTCTTGGAGTAACCGAAGCAGCATGAAAGTAATCTGTGTGTAAATGCCCTCTCAATGTAACACGATTTGTAACATCCATACCCGGAGGAAGTGTAATAGGTCCAATTACCTTAACAACTTTTCCCGCACCGTCTTCTACATAAAATGTGGTTCCGCCGGAGTTTTTATCCTGAACAAATCCTCTTTCGTGTAAAAGTTTTACAATTATATCCCGGTTGGCATTATTGTTTGTATCAAAGTCGGAAAAGAAACCAAGGTCGTCTTTAGGACTGAAATATAAAAAGTACAAAACAGCCGCAACGGCTATTATCAAAAGAGGTAATATTAGTTTTTGTGCTTTCATTTTTCACCTTTTTTACTTTTATGGAAAGTGTGATTTGAAATATATAAAAATCATCGATTCGATAAATAAGAATTGTTAAGAAAAAATCCACTTTAATTAAAAATGCACAAAAAAATTATTGTTATTTTTGGAAAAGATATATTGAAGGCTACCATGAAGAAAATAGTTGTCCTTCTTTTTCTAATATCATCTTTGGTATTTGCTCAAATACCCGATTCATTAAAAGGAAAATGGATTCCAACATTAACCACAGGACTTGGAATTAGCCAGGTAGCGTTCAGTAATTGGGTAAAGGGCGGGGAAAATTCCATTGCGTGGTCATTAATCGGGGATTTTTCAATTAACCGCGATGATAAACCCTGGATTTTCAAAAACCAGATTAAAGCCCAATACGGAAGAGCAAAAATAGGGGATGCAACATACAGGACAACGGTTAATGATCTATACATAGAAAATTTGGCAAGCTACGATCTCGGTTGGGCTGTTAGTCCCTTTGCTTCCAATGCAATAAGAACACAGGTATCAAAAGGATACGATTACAAAACAGCCGGCTCTCCAAACATTTCCGATTTTTTTGATCCCGGTTATATAACTCAAACAATCGGTTTTACTTACGATAAATACGCAAATATTATAACCCGCTTTGGTATAGCATTTCAAGAAGTTATTACAAATAAATTCATTCAATACTCTGATAAAAAAGAGACTCCCGAAATAGAAAAATTCAAATTCGAAACCGGTATCGAATCAGTAACCGACATTGATTTTACACTGGACACAAACTTAAAATGGAAAAGTAAGTTCCGGCTCTTCTCCCGATTCGAAAGTCTTGATGTATGGGATGTTTTATGGGATAACACAATTACCGGCAAAATAAATACATGGTTAAGTGTTAACTTTCCCTATATTCTATTATACGAAAAAGCACAATCGCCCAAGACACAAATGAAGGAGGGTTTGCAGGTTGGAATTACTTATCAACTCTTATGATTATTGGAAACCAAAAAGTTAACTGAAACGAAAACTAAAAAATAATATTTGAAAAATGACAATACACGAAATACAGGAAGAAATAATAAAAGAGTTCGAACAATATACGGACTGGGAAGACCGCTATAAGCGAATAATTGAATATGGAAAACAACTTACTCCCTTAAATGAAAGTTTTAGAACGGAAAAGAACAAACTTACCGGCTGTCAATCCCAGGTATGGATTAACGCAAAACTTTCTGATGGTAAGATTATATTCGAAGCAGATAGCGATGCATCTATTGTTAAAGGATTAATAGCTCTGCTAATAAAGGTTTATTCGAACCACACGCCCGATGAAATACTTTCTAATCCGCCAGATTATTTTAGAAGAATTGGAATAGATAGTCATCTTTCTCCTACACGTAAAAACGGTCTGTCTGCTATGATGAAACAGATTCAATTGTATGCGGTTGCATTTAAGACGTTGCTGAACAATAGCACAAACAAGTAATCTTTATTGATCTTTACAGATAATTGATGTGTTACAATCAATAAATTTATTAACCATAAGCGGAGGTATCAGATGGACGAAAACAAAACTGTTCTTGATGATAAAGTTGATTCCGTTAAGAAAAAAATCAGTTTTAGACAGATCTTCAATATTCTAATTATAATAATAATGTTGATTTTCGCGCTTCAAAATCTTGAAAGCATCCGCGTATCGCTTCTGTTCTTTTCGTTTGAAATGCCGTTGTTTGTTCTGATTATTGCCGTATTTGCAATAGGATTTTTTACAAACAAGCTATTTAAAAAACCATGAGACAAATATTACTTATAGGCGCCGCCCTGTTACTTATATCCGGTTGTGGGTTGAAAGAAAAATTAGAGAGCAAACCTCAAGAGCCCGCAATTGATTCACAAACCGATGTTGTACAGGACAACTCTTTAACTTCGCTGGATTGGGCGGGAACTTACAAAGGTATATTGCCGTGTGCCGACTGCGAAGGAATTGAAACGGTTATTACAATCAAAGAAGAAATGACTTACATTATAAAAACAAAATATCTTGGTAAAGATGACGTGGTTTATGAACAAAAAGGGGATTTCCTCTGGAATGAGGAGGGGAACACAATAATTCTAAATGAAAAGAACCGAACTCCTCGTCAATACCTTGTAGGTGAAAACTATTTACTTCAGCTCGATTTGAAAGGAAATAAAATTACGGGCGAACTCGCTGATAAATATTTTCTACATAAAGAAGGAAAGTAAGATTGATTTTTTTGATGAATCTTTTATCGCCTCTGATAGTTGTGTTATTATTTCTAATGCAAGCGAGTACCATTTTGGTATACTTACTTCCGTAATGCACAACTCCTGGATGAGACAGGTGTGTGGTCGAATTAAAAGCGATTATAGATATTCCAACAAACTTGTTTATAATAACTTCCCCTTCCCCAAAAAAACAACCGAAAAACAGATTTCAAGAGTTGAAGAAGCTGTAAAGGAGATGCTTGCAATAAGAGAAAAATATTTTGCAAAAGGCTCTACGCTTGCAGATTTGTATGACCCGGTTGCAATGCCAAAGGACTTAACCGACGCGCACAAAGAAATTGATGATGCCGTTGATAATTGCTACCGTAAAGAAAAATTTAAAACAGAATTAGAACGCTTAGAATTTCTTTTCGAGTTATATAAAGAATATACTGCCCCGCTCAATTTTATCGACACCAAAAAGAAGAAAAGAAAGTCATTATAAATTCTTTCGTAGGGCAAAGGCATGCCTCGTCCCTACATTACACTGCTATATTGAAATAATTTTTTTCTTTCTGATTTTTAACAGCTTCTGTGAGCCATAAAAATTCTTCCAAAAATCCATCCATTTGTTTTGAATATTTATCATCAACAAATAGACTATTATTAAATAGATTTTGGACCTCTGGAGTTGTTAAATATTTTGGCAATGGAAATGCGCCGAGCGCAAGAATCAGTTTTTGCAAATCCATAACAGCACGGATTCCGCCCATCTTTCCAGTTGATACAGATACAACTCCCATTACTTTTCTTGAAAACTCACCATAAAAATAATCAAGCGTATTTTTAAGTGCACCGCTAAAACTACCGTTATATTCGGGCGACACAATTATAATTCCATCGCTTGCAGCAATTGTTTCACTAAAATATTTCATTGTATCGGTTTGCTCGGGATTTCTCCTGTAAATGTAATCCAGGTTTGGAAAGTTGGCTTCTTTAACATCAAGCAAAGTAACCGATAGATTTTCTTTTTTGCTTAACCGATTTACTATTTCAACAGCTACCTGATGCGAGGTTCTTTGCGGACGCGGACTCCCAGATATTACAACAATATTCATAATGCTCCTTTTAATATGCTCTTAATAAAATTAATTTCATCCTGATTAATTGTGTGCGCCATATCTTTATAAATCCTTTTGGTTACGTTGGCATTCATTTCCATAAAAACATTTTCCGTTTCATCAACTCGTTCAATAGGAATATGCGGATCCACATCGCTGCATCCGAGAAATATTTCGCTACCATTAAAACTTCCGATGTAATTTCTTGGCGTGCCCGGCGGACCGATCAATCCCCCGCTCAAGCCGAAGACTCCGCCAAAGTTAGCCGGATTTCTTGCTGCGTATTCAAGACTAAGACAAGCGCCTTGCGAAAATCCGAGGAGAAAAATCTTATCCATCGAAAAACCTTTGCTAAGCAAATCATTAATAATCGAATCAATCAATGCAAGACCGGAAGTAATTCCCGGTTCGTTCATTTCTATGGGTGATAAAAAGCTGTAAGGATACCAGGTATTCATATTGGCTTGAGGTGCAATGTAAGCAACATTTCCAACACCAAATTCATCAGCTAAAGATAAAATACTCTCTGCAGTAGCACCGCGACCGTGTATCATTATCATTGCCGCATCGGCGGTTTCAATCTTTTTCCCTTTATAAATAATCGGCTGACCCTGGTGCGGTCCCTGTATGTTTATCTGTTTATTCATCTAGTGTAATAAAGATTGATCTTCTTAGTTTTCCGTCAACACTTTTTGTTTTGTGACCGCGTCCATTAACATCTTCAACAAGTAGAATATCGCCGGCTTCGAAATTTCTTTTTTCGCCAATTCCGTTTTCAATTTCTATTTCTCCATCAAGAAGAACTATAAACTGTTTTTGCGGAGCCGGATGAAAATCGTAATTATAATCTCCACCGGTTTCTCTGAACATCATTTCTTTAACCATTATTTTATTAGATAACCGCCCTATCTTGCCATTATCGAACAGTTCATAATCAATAACTTCAAAATGTGTTTCGTTATCGGAACCTGTAAATAAACGTGTTACTTTCATAACTAATTCTGCTTTACAAATGATTTTGTCTTTAATGGAATTAAAATCTGCTCAATTAATTTTCTTTTCGGTTCGTGCCATGGCGGAAGTTTTAATTCCGTTCCGAGAGTATCAAAACTTTCATCTACCATAAAGCCCGGTCCGTCAGTTGCAATTTCATAAAGTATTCCGCCCGGTTCGCGGAAGTAAATTGAATGGAAATAATTTCGATCAACCATTTCTGTTGGGTATGCGCCGAATTCAATTACCTTATTTCTCCAATTATTCTGTTCTTCGTCATCGGCTGTTCTCCACGCAATATGATGAACCGTTCCCGCCCCGCTGATTCCGCGTTCGATGTTTACATCTTCATAGATATCAACAAATGCTTCGCTCGATTCTTCGCCGAAAGAATATCGTTTAAGACTTCCTTCCGTTCCAATAAGTTTTGCACCCATTACGTTTACTAAAAGATTTTCGGATTGAGCTGCGCGTTTTAGGTAATAACTTACACCAAAGAATTTTCTTATCGAATGTTCAACCGGTACATCGCCGTTATTCCACCCCATTATATTATCTGCGGTTGGGTCTGCAACAATTTCAATCTTCATTCCATCGGGGTCTAACAAGCTTATATAGTCGTAACCAAATTTTTTAGATGGTCCATCAAAATCGACTGCTCGGGAAGCCAATCTATTTACCCAGTAATTAATTGATTTTGAAGGAACACTAAAATAAACTGTAGAAATTTCACCCGTTCCGCGCTTTCCCCTTCTTGCATCGGGAAACGGGAAGAACGTAAGAACCGTGCCCGGTGTTCCAACTTCATCTGCATAATAAAGATGATAAACGTCAGGTGCATCAAAGTTAACCGTCTTTTTAATAAACCTCATGCCGAGCAGATCCGTATAAAAATCGTAATTAGCTTGAGGGTCGCTTGCCATAACAGTAATATGATGAATCCCGTTTATTCTCTTTTCCATTTTAATTTTCCTTTCTACCCGCGAAGTTTATCGAGCAGTTCATTTAACATTTTTGCTTCGCTTGATTTTATGTTAGCAAACAAATTTTCAAACTTATCCTCTAAATCATCCATTTTTTTAAGAAGCTCAATTCCGCTGTTGGTTATTTTTACTTCAACTTTTCTTCTGTCATCGGGGCAAATTTCTCTTTCAACCAGACCTTTATTTTTAAGGCGTTCAACAAGCCTGGAGGCGTCGGACATTTTATCAAGCATTCTATCTTTAAGCAAATTTATTGATGCCGGATTTGGATGCTGTCCTCTTAGTATTAGCAGTATATTATATTGCGCACCGGTAATATCAAACTTTTTGAAAAACTCCGCCTGATGATTCGACAACCAACCGTGAGTATAAATTAAATTCACGGCCAGTTTGTGAAAATCGTTTTTAAACTTTTTCTGTTTGATTTCGTCTTCCAGTTTCATTTACTATTTTTTAACCAATTGAAGATCAATAATTAATTCTACTTGGCGTCCAACAACGAGAGCGCCAGTTTCAATAGCAGTATCCCATTTTAGATTATAATCAAATCGATTAATTTCACCGGTAACTTTAAATCCTGCTTTTGTATTTCCCCACGGATCTTTTACCATTCCGTTATATCTTACGTCAAGTTCAACTTGTTTGGTTACGTCGCGGATTGTGAGATCGCCGATAAGTTTATATTTGTTGTCGCTAACTTTTCTCATCGATTTGCCTTTAAAAGTCATTTTGGGAAATTTTTCTGCGTTGAAGAAATCGTCTGAACGCAAGTGTTTATCGCGTCCTTCATTATCTGTAAAGATGCTTGCTGTGTTAACTGTGAAATCTATATTAGCCGTTGAAAAGTCGTCGCCATTAGTTGTTACTTTTGCATCATAATCCTTGAAATAACCTTCTACGTCAGTAATAACCATGTGAGAAACGCTAAAACCAACTTTAGAGTGGGCTTTATCAACAGACCAGTTTGTCTGTGCGGATAAAGATGCTGCTGAAAAAACAAGAATGGCAAGGAAAAGA
>JAGVBL010000227.1 GCA_020059785.1 Ignavibacteriales bacterium
AAAGGGAGCTGGGATACCGAAGCATTAGGAAGCGATGCTTCGATTCCACAGAATTCTGTACTTGTTGCAAACAGTGATACAACTGTAATTACAACAATAATGAACTGGAGGGATAAGTTTAACTTTACTGTAAAAGGTCAGATTACAGGCAAAGTCGAGTTCCATAAAAATTTTGTGATAGATGGACTTAAACCTCGGGATATTTTTGTCTGGCTTCCTCCAAATTACGATTCAGAAAACGATAGACGTTTTCCCGTTCTTTATATGCATGACGGACAAAACCTGATTGATCCGCGTACTTCAAATACATTTGTTGATTGGCAGGTTGATGAGACAGCAGATAGTCTAATTATAAAAGGCGAAATCGAACCCGTTATTATTGTTGGTATAAATAATACAGCCGCTCGTGCCCAGGAATATAACAAGACTCCGTTAGGCGAACTTTATATGAAACTGATTGTGGAGAAGATAAAACCGTTTGTTGATAAAAATTATAGAACATTGCCGGATCGACTAAATACAACTGTCGGCGGGTCGTCAATGGGCGGATTGATTTCATTTATACTTGTATGGGATTATCCAGATGTGTTTTCAAAAGCTGCTTGTTTCTCACCCGCATTTAAGTTCAGGGATTTTAATTATGTAACTGAAGTTGAAAAATATAATGGCAAGAAAAAGAATCTAATGTTTTATATTGATAATGGAGGAGTTGGACTTGAATCGGTTCTTCAACCGGGAATTGATGAGATGATAGATGTACTGAAAAAGAAAGGATATGCTGAAGGGAAAGATTTTTTTGTGTTCATTGATAAAGATGCCGAACATAATGAAGCTGCCTGGGCTAAGAGAATGTGGCGTCCGCTAAAATTATTTTTTACAAATTGATTTTCCGTCTTATATATCGATGGATTTAAATAAATGAAGATTCTTGTCGGTTCTAAAAATCCCGTTAAGATTGATGCGGTGCGCGAAGCACTGTCAAATTATTTCGGGAATATTGAAGTAACTGGAATTGAAGTTGAATCCGGCATTTCAACTCAACCAATTGGCGAAGAGACTTTTATTGGTGCAAGAAACCGAGCATTAAACCTGAAAGCACTGAATGAATCGAATAATATTGATGCCGATTTTTTTGTTGGTATTGAAGGGGGAATTGCTAAAAAGTTTGATAAATGGTTCGCATTTGGATGTATGTGCATAGTTGATAAATCGGGAAATATTGGATTTGGAACCTCGCCGCATTTTGAACTGCCTATGCTGGTTGTAGAAAAGCTGTTAAATGGTATAGAGCTTGGTACTGTTATGGATGAAATTCAAAATGAAGAACATACAAAACAGAAACACGGCGCTATTGGATACTTCACTAATGGTGTTATGAACCGAAAAGAACTTTATGTAGAAGGGCTGAAGGTTGCGATTATTCCGTTCCTGAATAAAAAATTGTTTTTCAAATACTGAGTTTTTTTCTTACTCTTGCTCGTGTTCCTGATCTTGATCAGAGATTAGAGCAGGATAAAGAGCATGATTATGATCAATGTTTTGCAAGGAGATGAAATGACACTTCCAATTTACCAGGTAGATGCATTCACAAGTAAATTATTCAGCGGTAATCCAGCGGCGGTTATTCCACTTGAAAAATGGATTGATGATGAAATTATGCAAAAAATTGCAGCCGAAAATAATCTTGCAGAAACGGCTTTCTTTATAAAGGAAAATAATAATTATCATATTCGATGGATGACTCCGCTTAAAGAAGTTAATCTTTGCGGACATGCAACGCTTGCATCTGCTTATGTAATTTTTAATTTTATTGAAAAGGAAATCGACAAAATAAATTTTAATTCCCGTAGCGGAATGCTCTCGGTTGAAAAAAATGGAAATTATCTAACGCTCGA
The DNA here is from genome assembly GCA_020059785.1 of Ignavibacteriales bacterium. Taxonomy (GTDB): domain Bacteria; phylum Bacteroidota; class Ignavibacteria; order Ignavibacteriales; family Melioribacteraceae; genus DSXH01. The sequence continues at coordinate 1,896 of JAGVBL010000227.1, forward strand.
TTTCCCGGCCAATATTCCCAAACCAACAAAAAGACCTGAACGATTATCAGAATGTTTTAAAAAAGAACCTGTTGAAATTCTTGAAGGAGGCGAATATTTGTTTTTAGTATTCGACTCCGAAGATTATATACGGAATTTAAAACCGAATTTTGAATTATTGAAACAACTTCATCCAGTACATTTGATTGTTACTGCAAAAGGAAAAGAAGTTGATTTTGTTTCGAGAATGTTCGCACCAAATCTTGGAATAAACGAGGACCCGGTTACTGGTTCTGCTCATACCGTTTTAACTCCGTATTGGTCTAAAAAACTTGGTAAGCAAAAGTTAATAGCGCACCAATTATCCGAACGCGGGGGAGAACTCATCTGCGAAAACCTTCAAGAAAGAATCAAAATAAGCGGTCAAGCTGTGCTTTATCTTACAGGAAGTATATTTTTGTATTTTTAATTTATAATAATTTCTGCATATTATACCCGCAAAATTTTGCGTGGTGCGAAAAATTTGCGCAAAAAACCTAACTTGCAGCATCATTTTAAATGTTTGTAATGAAAAAAATATTTCTTGCAATTATTACTGTTGTTATTCCACTCGGTTTAATTTCCTGCGATGCAGAGAGATTAAATCCTCTTGATCCGCAAAGTCCGGATTATAAACTGGTATACATCGAAGGTTCGGTTAAAACAAAAGCAGCTCCGCAACAGCCAATAGCTGGAGTCAAAGTATTCTGGAAAGGTCAAAACATTATTACACAAACCGACCAAAATGGAAATTTTAAAATTGATGATCTGAATATGAATGATGGAATTCTCCTTATCGAAAAAGACGGTTATTCTAAAGATTCTCTGTTAGTTGTGTGGAGCGGACAAAAAAACAAACGGGCCGATTTTACATTAAATGCAATTCCAGTTATTAATAAATACAACTTATTTACAACAGTACAAAATAAATATCCGGATGTTCAAAATATTAGTTTTACTGCTCAAGTTTCTGTTAACGATGTAGATAATAGAATTGACACGGTTTACTTAAAATCAACCGAACTCAATTTTTCCAGAAAATTGATTTTCAATGCATCGTCTAATTCTTATGAAGGTACATATACTTCCGAAGATTTAAAAATTGCTTCTCTGGATATAACTATTGGTAAAAAATTTGAAATTGTCACGGTTGACGATTCAAGACGTACGTTTAATGTTGGTAGTGAAAATATTACGAGAATAATTAAGCAAGAAGTTATTGCCAGAGAACCGTTAAACAAAGTTATGGTATCTTCCAGACCCATTCTTAAATGGTTCCGGTTTCTTCCCGGATTTAACTTTAAATATACTGTAGAAATCTACACTGACGAATTCCTTCACAAACTTGTTTGGCAGAAAGAAAACATCTCTAAGGATAATATTGAATTGATTCCCGATATTAATCTGACGCCTGGCGAGTATTTCTGGGTAATATGGTGTGTTGACGATTTTGGAAACAGAAGCAGATCCAAACCGGCTTCTTTTGTGGTTGAATAATTATATGAAAAATTTATTTACGGAAAATATTAGTCATGTTAAGAATCTCTCCAGGGAAGAGTTCGAGGCATTATATGAGTTTACTCAGATCTTAAATTCTGCTACCCAGCAAGATTCTCTTATTGAAGATACTATTGATATTGTAATTAAGCTTATAAATGCCGAGCGGGGAATATTTGTAAAGTATGATGAACCTACCAATAATTTTTCTATAATAACCGGAAGAAAAATTTCCAGCGAAAACATAACTGATCTTGGCGAATTTTCGTCCGGTATTCTTCAAAAAGTAATCAAAGAGAAAAAACCTCTTTTATATCACGATGTAATGAGCGATCCGCACTTATCCCAGTTCGAAAGCGTTCAGATTCACAGAATTAAATCTGTAATTGGAGTTCCGATTAACAGAAACGGTAAAGTATGGGGAGTTATTATTGCAGATAGTACTTTAGACAGAAGAGAGTTTACTGAAGAAAATTTAGTCTTTCTTAATTTTTTCTCCAATCTTGTATCACTTGCACTTGATAAGATAATAAAACTAGAAGAGCTCGAAAAAGAAAATATTATTCTAACAAATAAGCTTCAATCTACCGAAGAAATTCCAGAAATGATTGGTGCGAGTCTGGTAATGCGTAATCTTTCGCAGCTTATTTTTAAAGTAGCACAAACAGACGCAACAGTATTAATTGTAGGCGAAAGCGGAACGGGAAAGGAAATAGCTGCAAAAGCAATTCATCAGCTTAGTAAAAGAAAAGAGAAACCTTTCCTTGCACAATTCTGCGGTTCTATTCCGGATAATTTATTGGAAAGTGAATTGTTCGGTTACAAGAGAGGAGCATTTACCGGCGCCAACACGGATAAACAGGGATTGATTGAAGCAGCGGAAGGCGGAACATTTTTCCTCGATGAAATCGGAGATATTTCGACCGCTCTTCAAGCTAAACTTTTAAGAGTTCTTGAAAGCAGAGAAATTATAAGACTGGGGGATACAAAAGTTAAAAAAGCCGATGTTAGAATTATTGCAGCAACAAATAAAGATTTACATTCACTTACAAAAGAGGGTCAATTTAGAGAAGATCTTTTTTACAGGTTAAATGTTTTTCCTATTAAAATGCCGCCGCTTAGAGAACGAAGAGAAGATATTCCTGTTCTAGCAAGCTTTTTCTCTAAAAAGCTGGGTAGAAAAGAAGTTACAATTGATCCGGCGGCTATTAAAAAACTTGAAAATTATTACTGGCCGGGTAATATCAGACAGCTTATTAATGTTATTCAAAGAGCGCTTATTCTTAGTGATACAAATAAATTATCAAGCGAACATATAATTTTAGAAGACAGCCGGGACCTTGCCGATTTTAAGGGCACATTACACGAGTTTGAAATGCTCTTATTGAAAAAAAGATTAGATGAATTTAACGGCAATAGAACTCTTACTGCAAAATCGTTGGATGTATCGGTAAGATGGATTCAGCTAAAACTTAAAGAAATGGGCGAGAATCAATAGTGTTGGGAATAACAACCGAAATATTGTTCGACAAATTCGAAATTCTTGAGGTTCTTAAGAAAGACGAACACGCTGCTGTATTTCTTGCAAATCATATTTACCTGAGTAAAAAAATTATTCTCAAGGTACTCAACACACAAAAAATCTCGGACCAGGCACTTGTAGAAAGATTTAAAAGAGAAGCTAAACTTCTTGCCAAACTAGATCATCCGAATATTATTAAAGTATTGGATTTTGGAACCGCCAAAGAATATTTCTACATATCGTTCGAATATATAGAAGGGGTTAGTCTTCGTAATATCCTCAAATCCAAAACACTTGAGCAAGAGCAAAAAGAAAAATTGATGATTCAACTCCTCAAAGCTCTTGACTTTGCACATGCCCACCAAATTATTCATCGTGATATAAAGCCCGAAAACATTTTTGTTGATAAAAACATTAGTCTGAAACTTGGCGATTTCGGACTTGCTCTTTCGGCAGAAGATAATTTTGTTACAAACCCGTATTCAATTGTTGGAACTCCAAGTTATATGTCGCCCGAACAGGTTAGAGGTGCGAAGTTAAATAATCAATCTGATCTTTTTTCTGCCGGCGTTGTATTGTTTGAATTGTTCTCCGGAAAAAATCCGTTCCTTAAAGACAATATTAATCTAACGCTAAATGAAATTATTGGTTTTGATGAAGAGTACTTAAAAGCCGAAATAGAAAAACTTCCGGAACCGTTAAATAGAATTCTTACTCGTCTGCTTCAGAAAAATTTATCAAAAAGATATTCTTCGGCCGGGGAAATATTAAAAGAGCTGAATGTTGAAAATGTATATCCGACCATAACGGTTGAACAGTTCGAAAAAGAAAGCAACAGGTCTAAAAAAAGATTATTGTTTGCAGTAGTCGTTTCTGTAATTGCTATATTTATCCTGATTTTAATGCGTATAGAAAATCCTCACACAGAAATTTTACCCGAGAAAAATAATCAGAAAACAATTACAAATGGAAATACCACAGCAAGACAAAATCAAATAGATAATAGAAATGGTCAAACCGTAAAAAAAGATGAAGTAAATCAGGATAACATAAATAATCCTTTGATTGATCAAGATGGCAACAACAAAGACGGACAAAGTGAAATAAAAAATCCGCCCGTATTAAGATATGGACAGTTAGCAGTTGATATCAGACCGTATGCAGAAGTTTATATCGATGGCGAGAGAGTTGGGGTGTCTCCATTTAATAAACCTTTAACTTATCCGGAAGGTGAACATACTATAAAACTTGTTCATCCGGATTATCCCGTTTATTCAGACCTGTTTAAAATTAATCCGGGTGAGACCACAAGAATTAGAGTCTCTTTAGAGTCTACTATAGGATATATTAGATGCCGGGTCTTACCGTGGGGTAATGTATTTGTTAATGACGACTTTAAAGGACAAACTCCGTTACCTGAAAAAGATCTAATAAGAGTTGCTCCAGGTCCGGTTAGGTTGGTAATTAAACATCCTGACTACAGAGACGTTGATACAACCTTTACCATTAGTAAAGGCGACACATTAAATTTCAGGTTCATACTAAAAAAATAATTTTTAAGATGACAAAGAAATTACATATCGTTTTATTTTTATTAATCATAACAGGTTATATAAACGCTCAGGAAGTCAAATACGAATGGAGAATTCGTGGATCTATGAAATACCCGGTTTCCGGTGCACAGGTTGTTTATGATATTGCCGCCAGCAGTGATAAGATCTATCTGCTTGGCGGTTACTCGGATTCTCTGCAAAGTGAAGTTGATTGGATTCAGGAATATGATGTAGTGAAAAACACCTGGAATATTGTTGGAAGAATGCTTCAACCGCGAGAACAATTTGTTGCCGACATTTGGAAAAACAGTATAATGTATTTTGGTGGTGCGGTTGGATCTTCCACAGATAAAAATTCAATTGAAACGTGGGACTATAAAATTGTTACTAACTTACCATCGGTATATGATAGAACCAAAAACTTCGGTAGATCGTTTTCAACCGGTCAAATTGTCGGTAATACGTTATATATAATTGGCGGTAACCCGTCAACCCAGAGTGATACGCTTGATTATATTGTCGGTTATAACCTCGATACAAAACAGGTTGGCTTCACTTTTAAGTCTCCTTCTGCAAATACATTCAGCCAGAGAATGACTTTTATAGTTTCTCCTTACATTTATATTTTTGGCGGAGTCTTAAATGGTGTAACTAATACCATACAGAGGTTTAACATTCCCCAGCAGAGATTAGAGAATCTTACAGAAAAATTATTAGATGTGCGCGCTGCCGGTTCTGCTGTTTATAATCCTTTGAGTAATAAAGGATTTATAATTGGCGGTTATAACGAAAAATTTGGTGCGCTAAATACAGTTGAAGAAATTGAATTTTTGCCCGATGGAACTCTTTCAATTAAACCGGGTCCTCCGCTTACTTATGCAAGAACTAATCTAATGGCCGTTGCTTATAAGAATGGATTGGTGGCAGTATTTGGCGGAAGAACAGATCGCGGGCATTCTGGTAGTACCGTCCCTTATTTTGAGATTTTAGAGCTGGTTACTTCTGTTAATGATAATAAGAATGATCTACCATTGGAACATAGATTATTACCGAATTATCCGAATCCATTTAATCCATCTACAACTATTTCTTTTGATCTTGCTACAGATTCGGACATTTCTTTGGATGTTTATAATCTTCTTGGCGAGCATATTAATACTCTTGTTCAATCTCAAAAAACAGCCGGTCGTTATGCTAAAGTATGGGATGGAACAGATAAGTTTGGAAAATCGGTTCCAAGCGGAATTTATTTTGTAGCTCTTAAGATTAGTAGTAATTCTAAGAGTGAAAGACAGACTTCAATTCTAACACAAAAAATGTTGCTTGTTAAATGACAAGAAAGTTAGTTATTATAATATTATTATTAATGACTGTTAAACTCTCCGCACAGGAAGTTACTTACAATCAGGTTAAAGCCGAATACGAAGCATTTGAGTATGAAAAAGTAATTCAGTTATCGAACTCATTGATCAAACAAGGTGGTGTTTCCGATTCGCTTAAAATCGATGTATATCAGATGAGGGTTGTTGCGTTTTATTCTTTGGGTAACGAGTTATCTACACAAAGCAGTTTTAGAGAGATATTAAAAATCAACAAAAACTATTCGCCGGATCCTTCCAAAATTTCTCCACGTTTGATAACGATTTTTCAAACCGTTAAAGAGGATTACTTAAAATCATTAGCTCAGGAAACTATCAAAAGAGATTCTACCGGTCAAACTGAAAAAGTTTTTGTCCCTTCTCAATTTAAAAGTTCGGCGCTAAAAAACATTTTTGTTCCGGGATGGGGGCAGATATCAAACGGATATTCAACCAAAGGTTATATGCTCTCCACAGCATCATCTATAAATCTGGCAGCAATGATCTATTTTATTTTCGATACGAAGAAGAAAGAAAATGATTACTTAAAAGAGATTAATAAAAATCTTATAGGGTACAGATACGATTCATTTAACAAATCCTATAAAATTAGAAATACACTCATTGCCTCTTACATTATTATATGGCTTTACAGTCAAATCGATTTACATCTATTAAGTAACGGCGCAGAAGATATTAGAAATTCCGGCGCTAATGAAATTACTTATAGAGGAACAAACCAGGAATTTCTATTAAGCTGGAGAATACCGTTCTCGCTTTAATGGTCGAATATTTTTCACGTTCAGCGAAAAAAATTCGTATTGAATTAGACTTTACTTTTTTGAACAACCATCATTAACGCCCTTTTCAATTATTTTTCAAAGGTTCCAGTATAAATCCGCATCGGAAATTTAATGGCATTTTAATTGCCCCGTTTTAATTACACACACGCTACAAATTAGTCCTTAAGGTTGGCGAAGGGAAGCAAAGTTTATCACTCCTTCGCCTTTTTTTTAACTTATCGTTATCAATTTATTTTTAATCGAACAGCAAAATTTTGTAGAACCCAATTTTGCTACTTGAATGTTAGGATTCCTTCTTTGTTTTTAATTAAACCAATAATTCATATATTGAACCCTCGAAATTGAAACCAACTTGCATCAAAGAGAAATATGGAATTTAAGTCGGAAAAATTTAGTGATGTAATGGTTATACATGTGTTTTTAACCAGAGCTACCCTGTCCAAAGCGGTCACTTTTAAGGATTATGTCTCCGATACAATAACCAACGGGGCGCATAAAATTATTATTGACCTTAGTATCTGCGAGTATATTGATTCTACTTTTTTAGGGGCAATGGTCGCAATGTTGAAAAAGGTTAATGCATTGAACGGGGATTTGAGACTTGTTTACAATAAAGAAGTTCCATCTTTGCTTTTTGTACTCACAAGAATGGATAAAGTATTCAAAACATTTACATCGCTTGATGATGCTCTTGCAAGTTTTAATGTTTCCGGCAATAAACCCCCGGCGTTAAACTGGAAGTAATTTATCCCGCCACATTTACTACCTTATATACTTTATCAAACTCGCGAACACGATCTATACAACCAATTGTAATATCATCGCCTTTAACCGCCTCGGATACAATTGATTCTCCCCGCATAATTTCTCTTACGTTTAATTCAATTGTTCCGGTTGTATTTCCGATAATATAAATTGAATCCCCCGAAGAAATCATATCGGCTTCAATTTTAATCTGAGCCACTTTACTCTTTTTATAATAGTTTACAATTTTTCCCACATAGACCTTTCTTGTTGTTGCAATACTTCCGTAAGTACCCGCGTAACTTTCTGAACCGGGAACACCAAAATAAAACCCCGGAGAAAATCCTCTATTATAAACCTTCTCAAGCTCTATTAAATAATTCTCTTTTTTCTCTTTTGTAAGGGACCCTTCAAAATAATTATCGATCGCACTTTTATAGACAGATACAGTTTTGGCAATATACTCTGGACTTCTCTTTCTGCCCTCAATTTTAAATGCATCAATTCCGGCTTCAATCAGCTTGTCAATAAATTCAATAGTACAAAGATCTTTCGGAGAAAGAATGTAATCTTCTCCAACAATAATCATTGAATAATTGTCGTCTTTATCAATTATCTCGTATTCTCTTCTGCATGGTTGTATACACTCTCCGCGGTTAGCGCTTTTACCAAAGGCCTCGTGGCTCATAAAACATCTTCCGCTAACAGCAATACACATTGCGCCGTGTACAAAAGCTTCAACCTGGATGTTGGTTTTGTTTTTGATCTCTATAATTTTTTCAAGCGTGCATTCACGAGCCAGCACAATTCTTTTAGCTCCCAAACTTTCGTAATACTTTGCCGCTTGTGAATTTGATATGGAAGCTTGTGTACTAATACAGAATGGAATATTGTATTCTTTGCACTTCATAATTGCAGAAGGGTCCCAGCAAATAATCATGTCTACGCCGGCATCCCGGGCAGATTTTATAATAAGATCAAGTTCATCAAGCTCATTTTCGAAAACTATGCTGTTTAGTGTTAGGTGAGTTTCTACATTATTCTTTTTGCATGTTCTAACTATTTCATTGAGATCGGAAAGGTCAAAGTTGTTTGCCTTTGCGCGCATATTCAGATTTTTTAGACCAAAGTATATTTCATCCGCACCGGCATTTATTGCCGAGTTTAACATCGTCCAGTCACCGGCCGGAGCCAATAGCCGGGGTTTTTTAATTACGGTATTCATTTTATTATCATACAGAATTTTTAATTACTCAATTATAATAAAGCTTTTTGAATTAATGACTAATTATTTTTGCGGAAGCTGATTTAATAGCTAATTTTAAACACTATGAATAGAAATATTTTTCTTGCGCTAATTGGAATAGGGATTGGGGGAATAGGATTTGGGTTAATCACCCCCGTAACGGTAATGCTGTTGGAGAAGAACAGCGCACCCACATGGATTACGGGCACATCTACAATGATTGGTTATGCAAGTATTGTTTTGTTCTCGAGCTATACTGGACGATTAATTGAAAAACTTGGCGGTAAAAAAATATTATTGACCGGTTTATTCATCTGGTTTCTGGGCGCGCTTGCTCATGTCTTCTGGTATATATATCCGCTTCTTTTTCCAATTAAGTTTATTACGGGTATTGGCGGCACATTTATTTTTGTTTCAACAGAAGTAATGATAAACTATTTCAGCGATTCAACTAACCGGGGTAAAAACATCAGTTTATATGTAGTGCTCCTTTCTGCCGGAGTTGCGGTTGGTACGCTGCTTATATGGACTATCAATATTGCACAATGGATTCCATTTGTTATCGGTTCATTCATTATGCTTGTTGTGTTGGTTTACGAATTCTTTGTGCTGGAAGATTTCGAAATGAAGATTAATAATGTATTGAACGAAAAGATGCCTATTTCTAAAATGCCGGTAATTAGTCTGCTCTCCGGAATTATTTATGGCTTGTTTGAATCATCGATTGTTGTTGCTCTACCGATGTATGGTTTAAGGAACATGTTTACTTCTAATGAGGTGTCTTTCTTTCTAGCGTCTTTTGTAATAGGGGGAATAATTTTATTCTATATCATCGGTCGATTTACCGGACGGATTAATAAATATAGTCTTCTCATTTTCATTTCCGGTTTACTGTCAATTTTTTTTCTGTTGCCGATATTTATCTCGCGGTTTGAGTACCTGATAATTCTTTTCTTTATAATGGGCGGAATTATCCCGGCGTTTTACACAGTTGGACTTAATTATACTGTGGAAAAAGTAGAAAGTAAATTTATTGCCCAGGCAAATGGTTATTACTTAATGATGTATGGAATAGGTACTATTGCCGGCCCGCTTTTAGGATCCTTTACTGTAGAGCTAAATAAAAATTATGGTTTCTGGGTCTTTGCATCCGGCTTTTGCTTGTTGTTTGTAATTTCGTTCCTCAGAAAGTCCGTCCGGTCAATATGAACTTGCTTATATTATTACTCAAATGATTTTATTATTTTGAGATTGGTTTTATTATAACTATGAAAATCCCTTATGAACCATAAACTAGATAAAATTCTTGAAGAAATTCACATAATTAGCGAATGCGACGCGGGATATATCTTAAAAACAGAAAAAAAAGTCTTCTCTATTCTAGCATCATTTGGATTGAATAATTTAGCGGATACCGATCTTTCCGAGATTAACAAACTGATCTCTATTAAGAACACAAATCTGAGAGAAATTTACAAATCGAAACCCTTTAGCACTATTAGTAAACAATACAACCTGGTTGCTCTTTATAGGGAAAAAATCTTTGAACAGAGAAATACAAACTATTACCTTGTATTGTTTGGCAAGAAGAAACTTCTGGATGCAAAAAAACTATTTACTTTACTTAGTACCAATATCAATATTCTCAAGAACGAATTTCTGAATCCGGATAGAAGTAATGAATTGACAATAGAAAATTTATACTATGAAGCATTAGCAACAATACCGACGGTTATTTTTTCTACCAATGCCGACGGAACCGAATATTATTTTATTACAGACTCAGTAAGAAATCTTTTCGGTTATTCGCCACAGGAAATATATGACAACAAGCTTTTAATATTACGCTCAATAGACGAAGATCATTTTCACAAATTCCGGGGATTTGCAGAGAAATTGAGAACGGGTGAAGTCAGCTCGGTTGAGTATCGTATGAAAGACCGCTTCGGTAAAGATCACTGGGTAAGACATTCGGGAATTCCGATTATTCGTGAAGGAAAAGTTCTGCGCGTAGTTGGAATGATTAATGAAATTTCAGAAGAGAAAATAACTCAGCTCAAACTCGAAAGCTCCGAAGAAAAATTTAGAATGCTTATTGATACAGCAGATGATCTTATCTTCATACTAAATGGATTTGGATATTTCAGTCTCGTAAATAAAAACGGGGCAACTGCGCTTGGTTATGTGCCGGAAGAAATGATCGGTAAACATTTTCTGGAGTTCATTTACAAAGAGGACGAACCTAAAATTGCTGAAGCTTTCTCCAGAATACTTAGTTCAAATGAAGTAACCACTTTTGAGGCGGTCTTTTTAGACCGTTTTGATAAAGGTGTTACTTTCGAGATTCACGCAAAACCAATGATTAGCGAAGGCGAAGTTTCTGGAATGATTAGTATTGGAAGGAATATTACTAACCGGAAACTTGATGAACAGAAGATACGGGACTTAAACGCAAAACTTGTTGAAGCCAACAGAATAATTTCCATTGAAAGGGAAAGAGCGCGCCATAAAATTAATGTTCTGGAAGAATTGAATAAATTGAAAAGCGAATTTATTTCGAACATATCTCATGAATTAAGAACGCCGCTGGCTTCAATTGTTGGCTTTGCAGAAACAATTCTCTCGGATCCCGATTTGCCTAAAGAAACCTCAAAAGAATTTAATGAAATAATTCTTAGTGAGGGTAAGCGTCTTGCTCAATTAATTAACGATGTGCTGGATTTTTCAAAATTGGAATCGGGTGAGGAAGAACTTAAAAAGGAAAACGTAAACATAAACGAAGTTCTTTCTGAAGTGCTTGATCTGTTTACAAAACAGATTATCGAAAAGGAACTTCACCTCTCTAAAGAGTTGCCGGAAAATGAAATAAACATTATTGCAGACCGCACAAGAATTTCACAGGTGTTTTTTAATTTAATTTCCAATTCAGTTAAATTTACAAACAAGGGCGGACGAATATTTATTATTCTTGTAGACCATGGTAAAGAAATAGAATTAACGATAACTGATACGGGCATTGGAATTCCGGCAAAGGATATTCCTAAGTTATTTCAGAAGTTTAGTAAAATTCAAAGACCGGGCGCTCCGCTGATGGGAGCCGGTTTCGGTCTTGTAACGGTTAAACAAATCGTTGAACTTCACAAAGGCGTTATTAGAGTTAAAAGTGAAGAAGATAAAGGTTCAACTTTTATTGTTCGGCTACCCAAACAGTAACTAAAGAGGTCAAATGGACAAACTTATTTTTATTGTTGATGATGAAGATTCAATTCTAAAAATGCTTACTCATTGGTGTAAAACCCAGTGGAATTATAATGTAAGAACCTTTACAAATGGAAATGATGCATTGTCTGCTCTTCAAGAAAATCCCGATTTGTTGCTTCTAGATATAATGTTGCCGGATATAAACGGCAACGATATTCTCCGTGCTGTTAAATTAAAATATCCTAGATTGCCCGTTATAATGCTCTCGGCACAGGGGAGTGTTGAAGTTGCACTCGAATCGATTCGACTTGGAGCGTTCGATTATTTCCCAAAACCGATTGATAAAAACCGGCTGGAACCGGCTATAAGAAATGCAATTAAAAACTTTGACCTCGAAAGGGAACTCGAAAATCTCAAGGAAAATTTACAGAGGGAATACAGCTTCGATAATATTATTTCTGCAGATAATAAAATGCAGGAAGCTTTCAAAATGGTTTCAAAAGTATTAGACAACGACATAACCGTTTTAATAACCGGCGAAAGCGGAACAGGTAAAGAACTTATTGCAAGAGCAATTCATTTTAGCGGAAAGAGAAAAAACTCTCCATTTGTTGTTGTAAACTGCGCTTCAATTCCACGGGAACTTCTGGAAAGCGAATTGTTTGGACACGAAAAAGGATCATTTACCGGGGCTCATCAGAGAAAAATAGGTAAGTTCGAGCTCGCAAGGGGCGGAACAATTTTTCTAGATGAAATAGGCGAAATGGAAATGTCACTTCAAGCAAAAATATTACGTGTAATTCAGCAAAAGGAATTTGAAAGAATAGGTGGTAACGAAGTTATTAAAAGTGACGTTAGAATAATTTCTGCTACCAACAGGGATTTAAAACTCGCCGTCGATTCTAAATTATTCCGCGAAGATCTTTTCTATCGCTTGAGCTCGTTTCCTATTCATATCCCTCCTCTTAGAGAAAGGCGAAAAGATATTGTTGTTTTAATCGATCATTTTCTGAAACATTTTAATGAAAAACTTGGGAAAAAGATAAAGCAAATTTCCAAACCGGCATTAAAAATTCTTTACGATTATGATTGGCCCGGTAATGTTAGGGAACTGGAAAACACAATGGAAAGATGCATAATATTAAGCGATGGTGATAATGTTGATGTTGACGCTCTTCCGCCAAACATTACATTGCACCTCAAAACGGACGGACTTGTTAATACAAATAATATTTTTGAAGAAAATTCGCCCATAATACCTTTTGAAAAGTTGAAAGAGGAAGCGATTAAACACGCATTAAAAGTTACAGAAAATAATATTGTTGAAGCCGCAAGAAAACTAAAAATAGGCAGAGCAACTTTATATAGACTGATGGATAAATATAAAATTGCTTCCGATAAAAAGTAGGAGATGTAAATGTCAATTATAGAAGAAGTAATTGATGATATAGTTGTTGAAATAATTAATTTGGAAAGGGCTACTCTAAGAGAAGCCGATCAATTAAAAAACCTGATAAATGATAAAATTGAACTCGGCTACAAAAAAATCATTATCGATTTATCAACCGTTGAGTTTATCGATTCAACATTCCTGGGTGTTCTGGTAAATACATTAAAAAAAGTTGCTGTCTTAAAAGGGGACTTAAAACTTGTGGGGTTTAAGCCGGCTGTCCGCTCGATGTTTGAACTCACAAGACTATTCAGGGTTTTTGAATCCTACAGCGATTTACAGGACGCAATTAGAAGTTTTACTAACTAAACAATTTTATAGGGTTATCGTGCCAGTAGATAGTTCAAAATCTCCAAACAAAATTTTATTAGTTGAAGATGAATTTAACATAGCCAAGCTTTTTATCTATAATTTGTCTAAAGCCGGATTTGAATGCCAGCATGCAAATAATGGTCGTGAAGCTCTTAATCTTGCTTATAATAACAAACCCGATATAATTATAAGTGATGTAATGATGCCCGAAATGGATGGTTTTGAATTCAGAAAAAAACTTCTTGAAGATGATGAATTGAAATCAATTCCGTTTGTATTCCTTACCGCTAAAGGGGCAGAAGATGATATCCTTCAGGGATTTGAACTCGAAATAGAGGATTATATTATTAAAACCTCCAGCCCAAAAGTTGTTATTGCAAAGGTGTCTGCTATTTTAAAAAGTCTTGAAAAAGAAAGAGTTAAAATTGTTGATGAAGTTCAAAAAGCAGCCGATACTATGGGCGCAAAGGTTGTTCCGGACGAAGCGCCGGGCTTTAATGGATTTAAAATTAAGCATTGGCACTTACCATTTAAAAATGTTCCCGGCGGCGATTTTATTGATTACATAAAAATTGACGACGATAACCTTGTTATACTACTCGGCGATGTTATGGGAAAAAGATGGGGCGCATGGTACTTTGCAGTTGCTTACGCAGGTTATGTTAGAAGTGCTACAAGATTTGTTCTTGAATCAGGCAAAGAAAATAGACCGAGTGAAATTCTCCATAAAGTAAATGAAGCGATTTTTAATGATGAAAGGATTTCCGAAGTTTTTATTACACTTTCGGTTCTTGTTCTGGATAGAAAAAATAAAATTGTAAGATATTCCGGTGCGGGCGATTTACCAATTGTATTTAGATCGAACGAGGCAAAACTTATTCATTCTACCGGTTTGTTATTGGGATTTAATAAATCCGGTCAGTATGAAGATCACGAAATTAAAATAAATAGTGGCGATGAGATTTATATTGTTACCGATGGAATAACAGAAGCAAGAAATAAAGAAGGCGAACTTTATGGTCACCAACGCCTTGTTAAGTTTATTGATAGTATCGATTCAAGTGAAGAACCGGTAGAAAAAATGAAAAGTGAAATACTTGGTTTCTCCGATGGTGAACTTGAGGACGACGTTAGCTTCATTGCCATTAAAGTACTATAGCTAATTCATTTCTCTTTGTATAACTCATTAATTATTTATCTGTGTAAAAAGGATCTCCTTTGCGCTCCCCACCGGCTTTAATCTTTGCGTCGTGTTGCCTCAAAATAAAAGGTAACCGATCAACCTTCGGTTAGACAGGAGTAATAAAAGAGAAATTAGTTGTTGATAATAAGGTTAATCGATAGTTAA
>JAGVBL010000192.1 GCA_020059785.1 Ignavibacteriales bacterium
AACATATCATAGAATTGATTTTTATTCAAAAAATTAAATAAGTGGCTCAACTCCCTATCCTACAAATTCCTCTAAAACTGCAGTAGCGGCAGATCAATTGTTCGCGGTCATCATGTGGAGAAAGTCCGAATTTCCCCCGGCTAATTTGATCAATGTATTTTTTGATATGATTAAGTGTAGATGAAATCAACTGTTCTGAGGTTTTAATTTCTTTATCCCGTATTGAAACGGGTTTCTTACCGAAATCTTCAATAGAATATTTGAGTGAGTATATAATCATTTCACCCGGCGAAAAATCTTTACCGAGTTTTTTCTTTAACAGCACCGATGCAGCAAAAAGATAAACCGGTAGTTGAAGCGAAATACCTTCCTTTAATTCTCTGAATGCCGGTTTTTTACCGCTCAGTTTGTAATCAACAATACTAAAGGAAGAACTATCTTTTGAAATATCAATTCTGTCTATCTTACCTTTCAGTTTTATACCGTCAATTTTAACCGGTTCTACATCGCTTAATATTTCGTCTGAACTTTCATCCTTAACAGAACCGAAACGGACTTCAAAAAATGATGGATAAGATTCATTGTTGTTCTCCGATTCATATTCAATAAACCGGCTTAATATTGACTCGTTTTTATCTCCTTCTATTCCGAAAATCTTTTCTTTTTCATAAAAGGTTATGGGAGATTTGAAAGCTGTCCGTGAAATTTTTTTATCGGCAATGTCATAAATCATTTCTAAACACTCTTTAATCAATTCTGCAGAAAAGGAATCGAGTTTAATATTTTTTTTACGCAACGATGAATAGAAATTGAATAAAACGTTATGGAGCAGATTTCCCATTTCAATAGCCTCAATATCTTCAGAGGGCTCTTCAACCGGCTCAACATTCAAAATTCTCTCAACAAAAAATTTGAACGGGCATCTGGCATAAGTTTCCAGTTGAGAAATTGAAAATTGTCTATTGGGATAAGAACTTAATTTAGCTGCGGCGTTTTCACTTAAATTATAATTCTTATCGGCTGACAGAAAGCCGTTAAATTGTGATTCAGAAAACTGATTTTCTTCCCTCACTTTATCAATATTAATAGACCTCTGAATTTCATCAGCAGTAATGTTAACCTGGTTGGTTAATTCTTTAGGAAGGTTATCAAACATTTTGATACCATATCTGCCTATTTCTACTTCGATTTCCTCCTTAGAAGTCACAAAGTTTTCGAATGTATCATCAACAATTAGGGTAACATCAAAAAGTTCTTCCAGATCGGTTAAAAAAGTAGAGGTTACAGTTTCCCTACCTGACTCGGTTTCCGGATAAGAAAGGAATAATTTTTTATTCCATGTTAATAAAGATTGATAGAAAAGATTTCTTTCGTCTGTTTGGTGTTCAAATGCTTTTTTTCTAAAAGATGGTGCATGAAAAACCTCGGGTGTAAATCGGGTTGGAAGATCGCCATCGCATAATCCGCCGATAAAAAGGTAATCAAATTTGAGTCCGCGTATTTCCTCTAAAGTAGTTACCTGCACGCCATAATTCGATTTTTCCTTAACATTAAAACGTGCCCAGCTGCAAGCAGTTCTAAGTTGTTCCATAAAGAAGTGAAGATGGAATTTCTTTTCCGCACCATGTTCTTCTGTAAGTAAATCGAATACTTCATTAATAGTATCTATAAATGCCGAGAACCCGCGTGTGTTTTCCTCAGCATTTACATGCACCGATAAAAGTCTTGCCGCTATTTCCGATTTATAAATAAACTCAAAAAGTTTATCAAGGAAATCGGGAATAGTAAATTTTGACTCGAAGGGTTGTAGCAGAACTTCTATTTTGTTAATAGCATTTAATGCACCCTGAAAAGAAGCAAGTTTCTGGATTTTATCTTCATCATCTATTTCGGAATTGAATGAAAGATTTTCAATCGATTCTGAAAGAGTTGAAATCCAGTTTTGCTTACCGGAAACGATTTTAAGCTGTGCCGATACTTTAAGTAAATTGGAAAAATCAACTTCTCCAATATCTATGTAACCCCCTGTTAAAGCACGGAAAATATTTTTGTAATAGAAATCATTTTCAGCAATTTCCAAAAAATTAATTACTGCAGTTACTGGATTTGAGTTTTCGAGTGATATTCGGTCTGTAAGGTTAAATGGCAATCCGTTCTTTTCAAAAACATCTCTTACAATAGAAGAGTAGTTTTGAATAAGGTTAAATACAACACATATTTTATGAGGTTCAACCCCTTCCTTAGTAATAAGTTTTTTTATTTCTTTGGAGATGTTTTCAACCTCATCTTCCCTGTTAAATGAAGGTAAAACAAAGACACGGTTGCGGAAATTCATTTTTTTAAAATTCCGACCGGAATTAAAGAGGTAATGACGGATAGTTTTATTGAAATGATTTAATCTCTCTTCGCTCTTATCAGTAATAACCTTGAATCCGGCTTCACTCAAAGAATCGAAGCATTTATCGAGGTGAGAGAAGAGATAAATGTTATTCCTGTTATAATCGAAGTTGATGAATAACCGGCAATTTTTTACTTGCGACAGTTTATTTATTATATGCTGTTCGGGCAGTGTAAATTCATCAAATCCATTTATTATTATTAAATCCACTGATGGATACAACTTCTTAAAATTATTCTGAACCGATTCTTTACCAAGCTGATTTACTTTTTGATAAACATCCCCCAGCTCATAAGCATTTAAGGTACGACACTTTATTAGATATCGCTCATAAATATCGGCAATGTCTTCCGATTTCAGTTTTTCACTTTTAGATAGAAGCTTAGCTTCATTTCTCAAAGATTCAGGAGTAATTCCGTGTCTTTTATATTCCGAAATAATATTTTTCAGCCGGTCGAGTGTTCCAAAGGGAATTTCTCTTTTATAAAGTGAGAAGTATTTTAATTTCAGTTCCGCCGCACTTTGTTTAATAAAAACCGTAGCTGCGGCTTCGCTAAGTTGAACAAAAGGTTGAGTTTGACTAAGAATTTTAGATGAAATCGTTCCAAGTGTTTCAACATTTATTCCCTGAGCAGATTTCTCAGGCATCAATGAGATAATTTCTTTTTTAACAGTTCTTGCCTTACGGTTTGTTGGAACAATCAATAATAATTGCTCTACATTTTTGGATTTTATCTTTTCATCAATTAATAATTCCAGATCAACTTTATCGATATTTGTCTTTGTAAGAATCATCCGGATAATTTTTGTTCAAGAAGAATTTTGTAGGATGCTTTGATTTGTCTGGAAAGATCGAGATCTAAAAATTTTACGACTTCATTAAATTCTTTTTCAGATTCTTTTCTATTTTTAAGAACTACAGATTCAAGTTCCAGAAAATTTCCCAACCCCTTAACATTATCAAGGTGAATACGTGTATTCTTATACATATACAATTCTCTTTTTTTCTCAACAACTGCTTCAATTTTCAGAATATCTTTAAGATAATTTTCCGGATTTTCCCCGATTAACTTTAACAGATGATAATTACTCCATCTCTTCCCTTTCTCATCCCTAACATATTTTATTAAAGTATAAGTCCCATCTTCAATTCTTAACTTCAACAGACCTTTGCCTACGTTATAATAAACATCTTTCTGAATAATGGTTTTAATATACCTGGCTTTAGAGACATTTATTTTTTCAAGCAAATACTTGCGGGAATCAACTTTTATTTTCAGTTCGAGATTTAGAGCCATTTAGAACCTTTTAACATTACTGATTGTTAAATTGTGCAATAATACTAAATTTATCCGGTTGATTTTTTACATATTATCAATATCTTACATATGAAGGTTAGCAAAAGGAATATAAATATGAAAGTCTTAGCATATTTCTTTGTTTTGATATTATTAGCCGCTCCAGTTGAGGCGCAAAGGATTGGTCAATTAGCACCCGAAAAACCGCCAGAAATTTTCCCCCCAAATAGCTGGGGTGCAGATATAATGTTCGGCGAGGGCGGATTTGGACTGGGTACTTTTTATAAATACTCGTTTAACAGAACCTTAACAGGTGTTATTGATTTATCAATTTCCGAATCTAAAGACGAAAGGGAAATGGAATATATTGACTACTGGGGTAATACATTCGTATTTGGTAAAGTAAATAGAATTTTTCTTCTCCCTCTAAATTTCGGAATACAATACAGATTATTTGCAGACGTACTTTCAGAAAATTTAAGACCTTATGTTTCTGCCGGAGCAGGACCAACATTTGTTGTAACAACACCGTATGAAAAGGATTTCTTTAGTGCATTTGGTGATGCTAAAATGCATTACGCTGCCGGCGGTTATGTTGGAATTGGGGCAAACTTCGGCGACAGCAAAAGAAATCTTTTAGGAATAAATATCCGCTACTACTATTTCAGTTTATTTGGTGAGGGTGTAGAAAGTCTTGTTGATAACGTTAAAAAAAGTTTTGGTTCTTTTTATATCTCATTGAGTCTGGGAATAATGTATTGAAACCGGAAAATTTATCATTCCAAGGATTCGATAAAGAGATTTTCAAATTCCTGAATGATTTACAGAAAAATAATAAGGTAGAATGGTTCCGCAATAACCGTGAAAGATATCAGAAATATTTAGTTGAGCCGGCTAAATTATTTATTACAGAATTAGCTCCATTCCTTAATAGATTAAACCCTGCAATCCGTACCGAACCGAAATTTAATGAAACAATAATGCGTTTGAATAAGGATATGCGATTTGCAAAAGGCGAACCTTACCGGACATTTTTGTTAATTCATTTTGGAAGATTTAAACTTGATAGCGAGTTCTACCTCTATTTTAGTCCGGACGGCGCTGAACTAGGGATGTTTATAAACAATACCAGCCAAGCAAATCTTTTTTTAAAGAAGAACTCCAATAAGTTTATTAAAGAGATTAAAGAAGTGTGTTCCCGGTACAGTATTAATCATAATTACAAATTATCGGACCTTGATGATGATATGAAGATAATTTCAGCAAAGTTTAATGCTGATAAAGACTTTGAGAAAATGACCGGATTAGACTACATATTGTTGGAAAAGAGAATTTTACCCGAAAAAATTCTTTATACAAATAAAATTGTAGAGGAGATGATAAAAATGATTTTGCAGCTCTATCCCCTCTACTGTTTTGCAATTTCGCCCCAGCCAATTAAACTGCTTCACAAATTTGAAGATGATTTTGGAGAAATAGTATAACTACTTTTTCCACTTGATTGTGCATCCGATCGTAAACGTTTCGGGCACAGAGATTTTTTTTCCTTCAATCAATTCATTTATTGCATTCCTAAGATAAGGCGACTTAACATTTTTAGGATCCTGCCAATTATCATCTATCTTACCGTGGAAGACTAAAGTTCTTTCACTATCGAATAAAAATATTTCGGGAGTGTGCGTTGCTCCAAATGCTTTGGCAATTTCCTGAGATTCATCAAATAGATACGGAAAATTAAACCCTTTAAGTGAAGCACGCTCTTTCATCTTTTCAAATGAATCCTCAGGATAATTTTCGGTTTCGTTAGAACTGATTGCAACAATATTAAGGTGTTCATTGTAATCCTTCTGAATCTCGATTATTCTATCTTCGTATGCTTGCACATAAGGACAATGATTACAGCTAAAAATAACAATTAGAAATTTTTTGCTAGAAAAGGATTCTAAAGAATATAATTTACCATCGGTAGCCGTCAAGCTGAATTGCGGGCACTTTGCACCTAATGTTAGTTTATCTGTAGCCATTATTCCTCCTTAATTTATTTCTTTAATAATTAATAAAGACAAGCTAAATTT
This sequence comes from Ignavibacteriales bacterium, assembly GCA_020059785.1. Taxonomy (GTDB): domain Bacteria; phylum Bacteroidota; class Ignavibacteria; order Ignavibacteriales; family Melioribacteraceae; genus DSXH01. The sequence continues at coordinate 5,772 of JAGVBL010000192.1, forward strand.
GGAGCAATTCATTAAGAAAATCAATAAAATCAAGCAGAGGTTAATTTTGAAGCAAGCAATAGACCCAAATAAAATATTTGATATTTATAGCAGATATTTAGAAAAAGAGTTAAATCAGGAAAGAGTAACACATGCAGAGATATTAAGGTTAATTAATAGATATAAGACGGAAAAACTATTCAGTATCCAAAAAATTGGTGAGTCTATTGAGCAGAAAGAAATTTTTTGTATATCAATCGGTAAGGGTAAGAGAAATATTTTGGTATGGTCCCAAATGCATGGAGATGAACCCACGGCTACAGCAGCGTTGTTCGATCTGCTCAATTTCTTTCGATTCAATGATGAATACGATTTTTTTCGTCAAGAAATATTTGAACAGTTACAAATACATTTTATTCCTATGCTAAATCCCGATGGATCCGATGATCACAAGCGCGAGAACAAAATATCAGTTGATATTAACCGCGATTCATTAAGAAGAGAATCCCCTGAAGCTAAAATATTGTGGAATATTTCTCGTAAAGTAAATCCCGAATTCGCGTTTAATCTTCACGATCAAAACAGCTATTATACTGCCGGAAGAGTGAATAAAAGCTCGGCAATTTCAATGCTCGCTCCACCATACGATTTCAATAATTCAATTAATCCGGTTAGAAACAGGAGTATGCAATTAATTGCTTCGATCAATAAAAATCTTTCTAGATACATACCCGGACACATTGCGCGTTATAAAGACGATCACGAACCGCGGTCTTTTGGTGATACTTTTATCGGAAATGGAATTAGTTCTATACTAATTGAATCGGGATTTATCAAAGGAGACAAGAATAAAGAAACTATTCGCAAACTAAATTTTATTGCCCTTATCTCTGCATTCAAGTCAATCATTGCTTCTGATTTCGAACAAATGAATCAATATGATTATTACTCAATTCCGGAGAATGAATCTCTCTTATTCGATTTATTATTAAGAAATTTGATTACCTCTGCCAACGGGAATAATTTTAAGATTGATATAGGTATTAACAGAGAAAAGATATTCGATAAGGAAAACCGTAAGTTTTTTTATAAAAGTAAAATAACTTCTATAGGCGATTTAGAAAATTATTTTGGAATTGAAGAGCATGACTTATACGGATACAATGTAAAACCGGGTTCTATATACAGCGCAGAATTTAAAACTTTCCCCTCATCTAATGAAATTGAACGAATGCATGAAAATGGTTTTACAACTATCAAATTCGATCCATTTTCTGTTGATTTTACGTTTGTAGAAAAACCGATTAATGTGGTGCCCTCCTATTTAAAGTATAATCCTGCAATTACTGTGGACGAATATGCAAATTTGCAGATATTTTGTGATAACAAATTAAAATACGTTGTGGTTAACGGCTTTGTTTGTCCGTTAGAAAATTACTCGAATTCAATATTAAATGGAGTTGTAATTTCTTAATTTTAGAACAAAGAATTAATCACCTGAAACAGTTAAATGGAATTAACTAAGTCTTCTGCATCTAGCAGTAATCTTAAAGAACTTTACGAAGAGTTTGAGAAAGAGGCTATCCCTCATATGGATACATTATATAACTTTGCCTTAAAAATGACAGGTGATGAAGATGATGCCGATGACCTTGTTCAAGAGACCTACCTTAAAGCATTCCGTTTCTTCGATAAATTTGAAAAGGGCACTAATTGTAAGGCATGGTTGTTTAGGATAATGAAAAACTCCTATATCAATGATTACAGAAAACAGGTTAAAGAACCGAATAAGGTTGATTATGAAGATGTTCAGAATTTTTACGAGAATATTAAATCCGATGAAGTTGAATCCAAGCATTATGAACAGGATGTATTCAGCAATTTATTAGATGATGAAATTTCAAAAGCAATTACAGAATTACCCGAGGATTTTAGAACAGTGATTATTTTAAGCGACATAGAAGGTTTTACTTACGACGAAATTGCGGACTTTGTAGATATCCCGGTTGGAACAGTTAGGTCCCGATTACACCGTGCAAGAAAAATGCTCTATTCACAACTTTACGATTATGCTAAAGAGAAAGGTTTTATAAACAGCGGCAATTCAAAAAAATAATGGAAACATTCGAAGAAATAACATCCTTTGTTGATAATGAATTGAAAGATCATTCAATTATTTGCAGAATTAAATCGTTAATCGAAGAAAATTCTGCAATTAAAACAGAATATATGCGGCAGACAAGTATAAAAGAGCTTTTAAAGAAACGTTGCTGCAGAGCAAATGCACCGGATCATTTAGTAACAAATATTAAGCAGCAACTATATTGTTTTATTGATGCATCTTCCAAAAACAAAATTTCATCCCGCAACAGAAATTAAATTCCTCCAAATAGATGGTTGATAAAAATAAATTTTAGTCCCAACCGATTTCAGAATGATCTCCTTTTCGGCATTTGAGTATACAAGAAATTTAGCAGAATGAATGAATTCCTATGTACAAAGTATTTATATAATGATGAAATCCTCACTATCATTATCTGTTGATAAATCCGGTTTTACCGAAAAAGAATAAATTGCTGAAAGGAAATTAAGGTAATAAAAAAATAATCCGGTGCAGCTTCTTTACTAAAAGAGGTTTCTGGTATTCCAGTTATTAAAGTTTTTAGAGTTGGAAATGAATAGGAGGAAAATGTTAATTATTCGATGGAGATTGATTTCGATATTATTATAATAGTCAATAACTGTAGAACCGGAATACTTCATACTGAGTTGCGTAGTTTAGCTGAAAAGGTGATTCGATTCTCAAAATGCCTGACTTTTGGTGATTTTGCAAGAGGAAGACGGGTGAGAGTAGTTTGACTATTTTCGGCCAATTCATTAGGTTTGGTGCGCTAATTTTTAATAACAATAAAGGTAGGTGATAATAAGTGGTAGGTATTACCGTTCAAGAGAACGAGAATATTGATAAGGCGCTAAAGCGTTTTAAGAAAAAATACGAGCGTTCCGGAATACTGAAAGAGTTCAAGAAGAGAACTTTCTTTGTTAAACCGTCAATTGAAAAAAGAATGGATTTAATAAAGGCAAAACGGAGAGCATCACGTGAACAAGCTTTGAAAGACAGGAAAGCTTAATAAAAAACCCCGTTCTAACGACGGGGTTTTTTTGTTACTGTATTATTCTTATTCAAAAAATACTTTTTAAAGTGTGAAGTTATTTTATCGAATGCATCATCAATTGAATTACTAAAATCAAACAGTTTCATATCTTCTCTGCTAATAGTGC
>JAGVBL010000165.1 GCA_020059785.1 Ignavibacteriales bacterium
AATAGCTGGGCACTTGATGCGACTGATCTGGAATTCGGTTTATATAATCAAACGGGTAAACCGCATACATCATATCAAAGAGGTTCAAAACCAGACTATCATCTAAGATTTAATAAATTAAGAGTAAGAAACGATCATTGGACAAGTGAAAAAGATTCACTTCTTCTACCAGGTCCAAATTATTATTGGGGTGAAAAATTCCCAGCAGGTTACATTATAGAAGCAAAGATTTCATTGAGTGACCTTGCTAATTTAAGAAGAAATCCATCTGCTGTAAAAGATACTATTTATGTCAAAGAAGGGTACCAGATTCCTTTTGATATTGTTATAAATGATAATGACGGTGGAACCTCTGGCGAAGATTGGAGGAACAGAGAAGGAATGATTACCTGGAGTCCTTTTAATCAAGATCAAGGCTGGCAATACCCGAACCTCTGGCTATATACTTGGATCGGAAATACTGATATTGTTACAACTGATGTGAAAGAAGATTTACCTTTAACTTATTCACTCGAACAAAATTATCCAAATCCATTTAATCCGGTTACGCAAATTAAATATTCGATTGCAAAAGCCGGTCATGTCTCGCTCAAAATATTCGATATTTTAGGCAGAGAAGTAACAGAACTAGTAAGCAAACAACAGGAACCCGGAAATTATACTGTTGATTTCAACGCATCGAAATTGTCAAGCGGTATCTATTTCTACCGAATTGAAAGCGGTTCCTTTGTTAATGTAAAGAAAATGGCATTGGTAAAATAATTCTTTTTGGCACGGTTCTAATATAGGACCGTGCCTTTTTAAATTCAGAGATTTGCAGCGATCTTACATTTTAATGGGAGTACTTTATGATGAGAATTTCTATTAGACAAATGGTAATTCTGATATTGATTTTGACGTCTTATGTTTATGGTGGAACAACCGGAAAAATTTCAGGCAAAGTAATTGATTCTGAGAGTAAAGAAACATTAATTGGGGTTAATATTATTCTTCTAGGTACAAATTTTGGGGCAGCCTCCGACCTCGATGGATATTATTACATAAACAACATTCCACCGGGTGTTTACACTTTAATTGCCAGTTCGATTGGATATCATAAAGTAACAATAGAAAAAGTAATTGTTAGGATTGACTTAACAACTAGAATTGATATCGAGATGACTCCTACTGCAATCAATATTGCAGAAGTCGTTATAGAAGCTAAACAACCTCTGGTAGTAAAAGATCTTACTTCAACATCTGCAATTGTATCTTCAGAAGATATTAAGTTAATGCCTGTTGAAAATATTCATCAGATTATTAATCTGCAAGCAGGTGTTGTCAATGGACATTTTAGAGGTGGAAGAATGGGAGAAGTAGCATATCTGGTAGATGGTGTTTCGGTTAATGATGCATTTAATCATGGTATGTCTTTAGAAGTTGAAAATAACTCAATCAGACAGATGGAAATTATAAGCGGTACTTTTAATGCCGAATATGGACAAGCAATGGCGGGTATCGTTAACATAGTTACAAAGGATGGGGGTTCAAAATTAGATGGAAATGTTTCTGCATATATTGGAAATTATTTTACAACCCATACGGATATTTTCCAGAACTTAAATAAAATCAATCTTCAGGGCCCAAGGGATGTACAATTTAGTTTAAGTGGTCCAACAAGAGTTTTAAACAACTTAACATTTTTTGTAACTGGAAGATATTATAGAGATGAAGGTACAATGTATGGTTTAAGAGTATATAATACTTATGATGATCGCCCGGTTTTCCCGGATCCTCAAAATCAATCTTTTTGGATAGATAGGGGAACGGGGGATAGCGCATTCGTTCCTATGAATCCTTATCAGAAAAAATCTTTTAATGGTAAACTTACTTATTCCCTTGAAAAACTAAAATTTAGTTATAGCATATTTGGGGACGATACATGGAATAAAGGTTATAACCATAGTATGAAATGGACTCCCGACGGAATAAAAAATCATTATGGTTCAAATATTGTCCATGGATTTCAAATAAATTATTATCCTTCGCAAAGTACTTTTTCTACATTAAAATTATCATTTAACCGTTATAAATATTGGGGGTATTTATATGAAGATCCATTTGATTCAAGGTATGTAGAACCCAATCAGGGTACACCTTATTCAAGTTATACTTTTAGACAAGGCGGTAATGAAACAGATCGTTACGATAGGTACACATTAACATTTTTAGCTCAATGGTCAATAGAATCACAAATTTCCAAAGAACATAAAATTAAACTTGGGTTCGAAACCAGATTTCATAAATTATTTAACCGTTGGAAAGACATACGAAATTTAACTGAAGGACAAATTGATAGTTTAGGAAATCCAATCTTTACTTTGGGTTACAGCGACCCTGGTACTAAATTCCACGATATTTATGTTGGTACAGAAGATAATACCAGAAATCCTTATGAATTCTCTGCTTACATTCAGGATAAGATGGAATATGATATAATGATAATAAATGCCGGGGTACGGTTTGACTATTTTAACAGTAATATTAATCTTCCTTCTGACTTAAGAAACCCCTTAAATAATCCAAATTTCCCGGGTGCGAATCAAAAGAAAAATGCAGAGGTAGAATTTCAAATAAGCCCCCGGTTGGGTGTTTCATTTCCTATGTCTGATAAAGGCGCTATCCATTTTTCATATGGTCACTTCTTTCAGATTCCAAGTTTTGATAATCTGTTTTCTAATTCAAATTATCTTATTGACCAGACTACATCTCTTTCATCTGTTATTGGCAACCCTGAGTTGAAAGCGCAAAAAACAACGAAATATGAAATCGGTTTACAACAAGAAATTTTTCAGGATGTCGCAATCGATGTGTCGGTCTATTATAGTGATATAAGAAATTTATTAGGTATGCAGATCCTACAAACATACGAAGGTTTCCTCTTTGGCAGATTTATTAATCGGGATTACGGAAATGTTAAGGGATTAATCTTATCATTTGAAAGAAGATTTGTTGATTTCTTTAGTGCAAAAATAGATTACACTTATCAGGTAGCTTCTGGTAATGCCTCGGATCCTTATGTGGAATTTTATAATAATCAATCCGATCCTCCGGTAGAAACAAATAAAAAAGTTGTACCGCTCAATTGGGATCAAACACACACTTTAAATGTTTCTTTAAATTTTGGAAATCTTGTTGATTGGTCAGCCGGACTAATTTTTAGTTATGGTTCCGGTGCCCCTTATACCGTAGATCCCCGATATACTCAAGGTCTTAGATTTGAAAACAATGGAAGAAAACCTTCTGTAATTAATGTTGATTTAAAAGCCAATAAAGTTTTTAAAGTGTTTGGTTTTGATGTTAATACATTCCTTTTAGTGTATAATTTATTAGATATTAAAAATGAATACGGTGTTAGTTCTACTACAGGTAGAGCCGGACAAGACTTAAATGTAAAATTTGCTGGACCAATTATTGGCAAAAACACAATTGATCAGTACTTAAAAAATCCAGCTGACTATTCTGGACCAAGAAGAATAAGCATTGGGCTTAACATCGGATTTTAATTTTGAAAAATGGAGAGTTCTAAATGAAGCGAATAATTTGGTTTTGTATTTTCTTTATAGCTTCTATTTCAATTGCACAAACTGCAGATCAAATTCAAAAGTATCGTAATGAACCGAAAGGTGATAAAACATACAGAAAAAAAGGGGTTATGGATGGGAATTTGATCCGTACAATATTTAGGAATGACGGACAGGTAGGAACTTGGCCTGATCGTCCTTCCGGTGAATGGCCTAAAGGGACAGGACATCAGTATCTGGATGGTTGTACACCAATTATTACGGCTTCTGTAAAAGCCCCCGGTAATGGTCAGATTGTTCATCCTGCTCAAACATCATATCGAGAAGAAGTAGATTTTGATCCGGTAACAGGAGAACTTTGGGTAATGGAACCGGTTCCCGGTTATGCCAACCCATCATCAGAAGAACCTGCAATTAGTACAAAGTCTTTCACCTGGCCCGAAACTTGGCCAAGAGCTTTAATCAATATTGATCAATCTTGGGATGGTTACTGGTTTGGTTATTTTGGCCGTGGTGTTCAAAATGCCGATTTTGAAACATTTTATGTCATGGATGATTCCAAAGATAGAGAATTTGTTAGACCGCCATATATGTATAATCCTTTAAAATCAGATCCTACCAGAGGTGGTTTGGGCTTACGTGTTGAAGTTCGTGGATTTCAATGGTCGCATGTATTGGCAGAAGATATAATTTTCTGGCACTTTGATATTGTTAATCTTGCAGATGCGAGTTATGATACAACATACTTTGGTTTTTATGCTGATACAGGGGTTGGTGGCGTTGATGATAATGGTGATGATAATGCATCTTATAATACAAAACTCGACATTGCGTATGCATTTGATGCTGATGGTGTTGCTCCACCAGATAATTGGAAAACTGGTTATGTCGGTTATGCATTCCTCGAAAGTCCGGGAAATGGTTTTAATGGTATTGATGATGATGAAGATGGAATAATTGACGAAAGAAGAGATGATGGAATAGATAACGATAAAGACTGGATTCCATTTACTGATTTAAATGGTAATGGCAAATGGGATCGTGAATTAAACGAACCACTGAATGATGACCTTGGAAAAGATGGTGTTGGACCTTACGATCCTCAATATAAAGGCCCCGACGAAGGTGAGGGAGATGGAAAACCGACCGATGGAGAACCGAATTTTGATCGCCTAGATAAAGATGAATCAGATCAGATTGGCTTAACAAGTTTAGTAATTGAAAGACTTTCTAATAAAGGACCAACAGCAGTTTGGCCTAAAAATGATGAAGTGATTTGGCGAAAGATGAATTACTTCAATTTCGACACACTTTTACAAAAATCTAACATCCAGATTTTATTCGGATCAGGTCCGTTTCCACTAAAAGAAAATAAACGCGAAAGATTTTCAACTGCACTTGTTTTTGGAAGCGACTTTGAAGATATGGTCTTTAACAAAGAGACTGTGCAAGCAATCTATAATGCTAACTATAATTTTTCAAAACCACCTTTGAAGCCAACACTTACAGCTATTCCGGGAGATAAAAAAGTTTTCTTGTATTGGGACGATTTAGCGGAAAAATCTTATGACAATTTTCTACGTCGTTTTGACTTTGAAGGGTACTTAATTTACAGAAGTCAGGAACCGGAATTTAACGACATAAAAATTATAACTGACTCCAAAGGTGAAAAGAAATATTGGAAACCAATTGCACAATTCGATCTTAAAAATGGAATCAAAGGTCCGGACCCGGTTGGTATTAATGGTGCTCATTTTTGGAGAGGAAATGATTCAGGTTTACAACATTCATTTATTGATTCTACTGTTGTAAATGGCAATACATATTATTATGCCCTTGTAGCTTATGATCAGGGTGACCCTAATTATGGAACAAAAGGTTTGATACCTACAGAGACGACAAAAATTATTCAACAGGATTTAGTAGGGAATATTCGCTTTGTTGATATTAATTGTGCAGTAATAAAACCAAATGCACCGGTATTGGGTTATGTACCACCTCAAATAACGGGTGATACTAAAAAAGTAACTAATGGTATTGGGACCGGTTCTCTTAACATTGCAATATTAAACCCGCTCGAAATTAAAGAAGGTGCTAGTTACAAAGTACTATTTAATTCATCTGGTACTTTCCCTAAATATAATACATCTTACTATAGCATTGTTCGAGTTTATCAGGGAAAAACGGACACAGTTGAATCAAAAATTCCGACTACAGAATTTGGAAGCGGTAAGTTTAGTAAACCTTTTGATGGTTTGGCTGTATCGATTCTTAATGATACTACTGTTGCTCCTATCTTAGCTCAAACAGGTTGGGTAAAAGGTTTTAGCAATGTAGAAATGACAGTACTGGCAGATAATAGTTCTCCGGCAAGAAATATAAAATGGCCGGCGGATTATGAAATACGCTGGTTATCGGAAGCATCAATCGTTACTCCTTTTACTAAAATCAATGTTCCTTTTAAAGTTTTTAATATCTCCGAGGGTAGAGAAGTTCAAGCCGAAGTTTTTGATAATGATAATAATAAATTATTTAATCTGGGGGACGATATCGTAATAATCGAATATGAAGGAACACAATTCCGTATAACCTGGAAAGTAACTTATAAAATTCCTGCTGCTCCTGCTTATGCTACACCGCGTGGTGGGGATATTTATAGAATATCGATTAGTAAACAGTTTTATAAGAACGACTATTTCCAATTTTCTACAAAATCTGGAAAGGTTGATATTGAATTAGCAAAAAATGGTCTGAGCAAAATTAAGGTTGTTCCTAATCCTTACATCAGCGCAAACTCTTGGGAACAAAGAAATCTAAATCAGACCGGAAGAGGTGAAAGAAGAATCGACTTTATTCACTTACCTTCTAAATGTACAATAAGAATTTATACAATTACCGGTGCATTAATTAAAACACTTTATAAAGAATCAACTACAAACGATGGTACAATTTCCTGGAACTTAGTTTCTGAAGATGGAATGGACATTGCTTATGGATTATACATTTTTCATGTTGAGGCTCCAGAAATTGGAGAATTTCTTGGAAAATTTGCAGTGGTAAAATAAGGAGAATAATTTTATGAAGATTCGAGTATATCATATAGCAATCATTTTGTTTTCCGCTTCCATTATCACTGCTCAAAGTTTTGTGACTAATGTTTCTAAGAAAGGAACATCTGCAGCTGCTTTTCTTAGTATTGCGCAAGGTGCTAAAGCAGCTGGAATGGGAAGTGCATTTGTCGCAATTTCAGATGACCCGAGTGCTATTTATTGGAATCCATCCGGGTTAACTGATATTCAAGGAGTTGGGGTTATTTTTGATCATACCAAATGGATTGCTGATATTAACTATAACTTCTTTGCCGCTTCTTATAATATGGGTAATTTTGGTTCGGTTGGCATTAGCTTTTTAACTTCTTCAATGGATGATATGCCAGTAACTACAATTCTTGAACCAGAAGGGACTGGCGAAACATTTAATGTTTCTGATGCAATGTTTAGTATAGCTTATGCTATTAATCTTACCAATAATTTCGCAATCGGTTTTAACGGAAAATTTATTCATCAGAAGATTTGGAAGATGGGTGGTTCTGCTTTTGCGCTTGACATTGGTGTAAAGTATATAACTCCTTTCGATGGGGCTATTCTTGCAATGTCAATTTCAAATTTTGGGACCAAAATGAAAATGGATGGTACATCAGCACTTGTTCTTTATGATCCTGACCCACAAAGTTCTGGTAATAACAACCAAATTCCGGCTTACCTTCAAACTGATAACTGGGAATTACCCCTGAATTTCAGAGTTGGTATTGCATATCAGCCGATATCATCAAACAATCACAAAGTAACTCTAGCTGTTGATGCTATTCACCCTAGCGATAATTACGAAAGTGTAAATGCTGGTATCGAATATAGTTTTAGTGATATTTTTTTCCTGAGAGGCGGATTTAAATCTTTATTCTTACAGGATTCTGAAGAGTCGTTTACATTTGGCGTCGGTATAAAACAGTTACTCTTAGGTAACGTTTCGGTTCAGGTCGATTATGCTTACGGCGATTTTGGAAGATTAAAGAATATTCAGAAATTGTCTTTAAATATTAGTTTCTGATTTTATTATAAAAAATTTTCTATTACTTCATTGTATTTATAATTTTTTGTGTAGCGTGTTTTTATATATGCTCACAAATTATCCTGATTATGGAGTGTTTATTGAAAAAGTTTATTTATGCATTTCTTTATATAATCTTTTTTTCCTTAGTTGTTTACGCTCAAAATAAAACCTATAAAGGAGCGGAATTAAGAACAAAAGAATCCTACAAATACGGAAGATTTGAAGTACGAATGAAAAGTGTTCAGGTTGAAGGGACACTTTCTACTTTCTTTACATACTTCGATGGATTACCTGATGACGACTGGAGCTCTTCTAAATGGAACGAAATAGATATTGAAATATTAGGCCGATATAATAATTCCGTTCAGTGGAATACAATTACCGGCGGACCCAGCAATCATGTCCGAAGCGAATTTACTAATTTTAATCCCCATACAGATTTTCACACTTATGGAATTGAATGGACAGAATCTTATGTGGCATTTTTTATTGATGGTAAAGAGGTTTATCGTCAAACAGAAGAGCATATCCAAGCATTAACTCGCGCTCAAAAAATAATGATGAATATTTGGCTGCCCCAGTACGCGGATTGGGTAGGTACTTTTAATCCAAATTCCCTTCCTGCTTTTGCTTATTATGACTGGGTTAGTTATTCAGCATACACTCCGGGGAACGGAAATTATGGAACAAGTAATAATTTTACTTTGCAATGGAAGGACGATTTTGATTTTGAAAATACTAACCGATGGGAAAGAGCAACTCATACCTGGACCGGTAATAATGTAAATATGGTTAAAGAGAATATTGTATTCAAAGATGGAATGATGATACTTTGTTTAACAGATGCTATTAACCTTGGTTACGTTGATAGGAATCCGCCCCGTCTTCTTTGGGCTCGTTCATCAACAGGAAAGATAACTGCTTTGTTCTCTGAAATAGTTGATAAGCAATCTGCAGAGACAACATCAAATTATTTTGTTTCAGGACTCGAAATTAAATCAGCTTCATTACAACCAGATGGTAGAACTATAATTCTCGAATGCCCCGGAATCGATATAAATTTTTCATATAATCTTCTACTTCAGCGTGGAGTTAAAGATATTGCAAATCCATCCAATCAGTCCTCATTAATTAATGTTCCGGTAACGGTGAGTAAACCTTTGCAATTACCAATAAGGATAAATGTTGGGGGAGAGGTTTTTAGTAATTATTTAAAAGATCAAACGTATTTACCGCAATCCTCTCAATATGGTTATAATGAGGGGATGCAAGCAAATACAAATGAATCAATAAGTAATACAGATGATGATCCTGTTTTTCAAGCTGAAGTAAATGGACTGGTAAAATATTTTATTCATGTTCCGGTCGGCAGCTATTTTATTCGACTTCTATTTTCAGAAAATTATTTTTCTGAGGCGGGTAAAAGAGTATTTGATGTCTATGTGGAAAACAATCTTGTTTTTGATAATATAGATGTTTACAAAGAAGCCGGACAAAAGAAAGCTTTAATAAAAATAATCCCTACAGTCGAAGTTCTGGATGGATTGCTGGAATTACATTTTGCTGCCGAAATTCAGAGACCCATTTTGAATGGTTTAATAATAGATTACCTTGGCCCTACAAAAGTTGAAATTAATGATCAGTCCGAATCAAAGACCTACTTGAATCAAAATTATCCTAATCCTTTTAATGGCAGTACGCGGATTAATTTTCTTTTAGCCAAATCAACGAATGTAAAATTTAAGGTTTATGATATCCTTGGAAAAGAAATATTTGCACAAGATCTTGGTTTCTTATATGCGGGCGATAATAATTTTATATGGAATGCTGTAAATAACCAGGGAAAAACTTTAGTATCGGGTGTCTATTTATACTCTATAGAAACCAATTACCGATCGGAAGTTAAAAAGCTTATTATAATAAATTGATATAATGGTGAATAAATGAAAAATATTCTTTCGATTTTATTATTACTACTTTTTGTTTCCTATCCGACTGTTACAGGTTCAGGAAAAAACGGCAAAGATGAGATTGATAAAAAAGTTCGGAAACTTCTTTCAAAAATGACCATCGAAGAAAAAGTTGGTCAGATGACACAAGTAACACTTCAAGCAGTTTCAAAAATTAAAGGTACAAAAGATCAACATCACGAGCTTGACCTAGAGAAACTTGAGAAAGCAATTGTAAAATATAAAGTCGGCTCAATTTTAAATGTATATGATGTGTCTCATGAAATAGAATACTGGCACGAAGTTATCTCGAAAATTCAAGATTTAGCGACAAATAAAACACGCCTTAAAATACCTGTCCTATATGGAATAGATGCTATTCATGGTGCGACTTATACAAAGGGTTCAACATTGTTCCCTCAAGCTTTAGCAATGGCTTCAACTTTTAATAGGAAGTTAGTAAAAGTTTCAGGTGAAATTACATCCAGAGAGATTAAAGCTTCTGGTATCCCGTGGAATTTTTATCCCGTTCTTGATATTGGGCGACATCCGGCATGGCCACGATTATGGGAAACTTTTGGTGAAGATGTCTATTTGGTAAGTGAATTAGGTAAAGCATATATAGAAGGAGCCCAAGGTTCCGATTTCAGTATGCCTGATAAAGCTGCAATCTGTCTAAAACATTTTGCAGGATATAGCTTACCACATACTGGAAAAGATAGAACCCCGGCATTGATTGGTGAAAGAATGATGCGTGAATATTTCCTAAAACCATTCAAAACGGGAATTGATGCCGGTGCTGAAACTATTATGATAAATTCTTCTGAGGTTGATGGAATTCCCGGTCATGCAAATTATCATTTGCTTACAGAAATTTTAAGAAATGAGTGGAACTTTAAAGGATTTACCGTATCTGATTGGGAGGATATTAAACGCCTATACACTCGCGATAATGTTGCTGATTCACCGGAGGAAGCAGTAAGAATGGCTGTAATGGCTGGTGTAGATATGAGTATGGTTCCATATGATTTTTCATTTTATGAAATTCTCTTGAAATTAGTTAAAGAGGGCAAAGTTCCACTTAGGAGAATTGATGAAGCAGTGGGAAGAATCTTGAGAGTAAAATTTATGACCGGTCTATTTGATAATCCTTATCCTTTAAAAAATTTAGTTACTTCATTTGCTGCTGATGAACATACTATAAAAAATCTTGATGCAGCCAGAGAATCAATAATTCTTGTAAAGAATGAAAATAACCTTTTACCACTTTCAAAGAATTTAAAAGTATTTGTAACCGGACCGACTGCAGATAAACTAATGGTTCTTAATGGAGGATGGACAATTACATGGCAAGGTAATGAAGAGTCATTATATCCAGAGGAAAAACTTACCATTCTGGAAGCAGTAGAATCTAAAATTGGTAAATCAAATGTGACTTTTTTACCCGGTACCGATTTTAGTAAAGCCATAAATATTCAAGATGCTGCGGATGCCGCTAGGAAGTGCGATGTTATATTGCTTTGCTTGGGTGAAGCTCCATATTGTGAAACACCCGGCAATGTAAATGATTTAACACTAGATAAAGCTCAGATAGAATTAGCAGATGAAATGATTAATACCGGTAAACCAGTTATTCTTCTTTTAATAGAGGGAAGACCGCGAATAATCAATTCAATAGAATCGCGAATCAATTCAATATTGATTTCTTTTTTGCCTGGTATGGAAGGCGGTAAAGCTATTGCTGATATTTTATTTGGTGATGCAAATCCAAGCGGTAAACTACCTGTTACTTACCCAAAGTATATAAATGATTTTACATTGTATGATCATAAACATATTGAGGCAAAAGAAGGAAACAGCTATAATCCACAGTGGGAATTTGGACATGGTTTAAGCTATACAACTTTTCAATATAGCAATTTGACTTTATCCAAAGATATTATAAATCGAAATGAAAATTTATCAGTTAGTATAAATGTTCATAACACTGGAAATGTTAAAGGTTCGGAAGCTGTTTTGTTGTACCTGAGTGATTTGTATCGTGTTGTTTCCCCTCCAGTTAAGCAACTAAAAGGTTTCGAAAAAATAGAATTAGAACCGGGTCAGTCTAAGACAATTGAGTTTATATTAACACCCGAGCATTTGTCATTCATCGGTATCGATTATAAGTCAAAAATTGAACCGGGAAAATTTATTGTGAGTATCGGGAATTTGAAAAAAGAGTTCACACTTAAATAGTAAATAATTTTATCCGGAGAAATTATGGCCACAAACATTTCCACTTCAAAAAATACAGTACAAAAAAATGGACAGCAGAATTATTCATTTGCTCTTTCGGTACTAACTACATTGTTTTTTATGTGGGGTTTTATTACCTGTTTAAATGATATATTAATTCCCCATCTAAAAGCTATCTTCACGCTTAATTACACCGAGGTAATGTTAATCCAATTTAGCTTTTTTACTGCCTATGCAATTGTATCTCTTCCATCCGGTATCCTGGTAGAAAAAGTTGGATATAAAAATGGAATTGTTGTTGGTTTAACAACCGCTGGCATTGGTTGTCTCCTCTTTTATCCAGCAGCAGGTTATCAATCCTATATAATGTTCTTAATTGCGCTATTTATTCTTGCAGCTGGGATTACACTTCTGCAGGTTGCGGCTAATCCCTATGTTGCTATTCTTGGTAAGCCAGAAACTTCTTCAAGTAGATTAAATCTAACACAGGCATTTAATTCTTTAGGAACAACTATTGCCCCGATTTTTGGTTCATTATTAATTCTTTCCGTTACAGTTAAAACAAGCGAAGAATTATCGAAAATGAGTTCATCCGAATTACCTTCATATAGATTGATGGAAGCAGGTGCAGTTCAGGTGCCATATATTGGATTGGCATTTACACTTTTTATTATCGCTGCAATTTTTGCTTTAATAAAACTTCCTAAAATTGAAGCTGCAACAGTTAATTCCACCAGCACCATTGAACTTAATAAGCACGAGAATAAAAATGCATGGAGTTACAGACATCTCGTTTTAGGCGCTGTTGCAATATTTGTATATGTAGGCGGTGAAGTTTCAATTGGGAGTTTTCTTGTAAATTATCTGGGGCAACCATTCATTATGGGGTTACCTGAAAGTGAAGCAGGAAAATATGTTTCCCTTTACTGGGGAGGTGCAATGGTGGGAAGATTTTTCGGCTCTATTACTATGTCTGGTATAACTAATAAACAAAAAAGAAATTTTTATTTAGTATTAGTCTTTATACTTGCATTAGTACTTGCTTTATATATAACTCAGGAATACAATAACCTTAATCAGTTTAGAATTTCCGGATTTTATAAAACATTAACATTTATGTTTTTTGTAACGGTTAATTTTCTTGCATTCAAACTTGCAATGCCAAAACCGGGTAGAACATTAGCTATCCTGGCAATTTCTGCCGCCATATTAGTTATTATTTCTATGCTGACATTTGGTGAAATTGCAATGTGGACTATTCTATCAGTAGGATTATTCAACTCAATAATGTTTCCCACAATTTTTACTCTTTCAATTGAAGGTTTGGGGCAGCATACTGGTCAGGGGTCAGGTATTTTATGCACTGCAATAGTCGGTGGTGCATTATTACCTGTTTTGCAAGGATTTTTTGCTGACAATATTGGTATTCATCATGCATTTTTTATTCCAGTCTTGTGCTACATCTATATTGCGTATTACGGATTCAAAGGACATAAAATTGTTACTTCATAAATAAATAATTAACCGAATATTAAACTATGAAGAAAAATAATTTAACAATTGGTATTGATGTCGGAGGTACAAATACTTCGCTTGGTTTTGTATCTGAAAACGGTAGACTAATTTTTGAAAAGTCAATTCCTACATTTGCAGATCAATCCGCCGAGCAGTTATTCTCCCGGTTATTTAAGGAAATAAATACTTCATACGCCAAATTCATCAAAAAATATGATCTGATTGGGATAGGCATTGGTGCACCAAATGCTAATTATTATAAAGAAACAGTTGAGTTACCGCCTAATTTAAATTGGGGAACTGTAAATGTGGTTAAATTGGTAAAAAAATATTCTTCTTTACCTACAGTTATTACCAATGATGCAAATGCTGCAGCAATTGGTGAAATGATTTTTGGTGCTGCAAAAAGAATGAAGAACTTTATAGTTATAACACTTGGTACGGGTTTGGGCAGCGGTATTGTAGTTGATGGTAAATTAGTTTACGGGCATGATGGATTTGCAGGAGAAATTGGTCACACTATTGTTGATCCTGAAGGCAGAAATTGTGGCTGTGGTAGAAAAGGTTGTCTTGAAACATATGCTTCTGCAACCGGAATTTGCAGAACAGTTTTTGAGTTAATTTGTAATACTAACCTTGATAGTAGTTTACGAAAAATAAGTTATGAATCCTTAACTGCCAAACAGATTTCCGAGGCTGCTAAAAAAGGAGATAAATTAGCAATCGAAGCTTTTGATTATACCGCAAAAGTACTTGGTCTAAAACTTGCCGATTCTGTTGCGCATTTGAGTCCGGAAGCAATTATACTTTTTGGCGGATTAGCATTAGCAGGAGATCTTATAATTAAACCAACCAAAAGGTATATGGAAAATAATTTGCTAAACATATTCAAAGGTAAAGTTAAAATACTCTCATCTAAGTTACCGGGTAATTATGCTGCTATTATCGGAGCGGGTGCATTAATATGGAATGAATTGAATAAGAATAAATAATTTCTTTAATAAATCTTGCTTATAATTATTCAAAATAATTTATTTCCTCCGGAGTGATCATGAAAAAAATAATTATTCTATTTCTATTTTATTCCTTTACCAGTGCTCAAAACAAAACGGTTGAGGAAAAAATAGACTCAGTTTTATCTCTAATGACAATAGATGAAAAAGTTGGTCAACTTGTTCAGTATAGTGGTGGTTGGGATACCGGTACTCAAACTGTCAGACCAAACGAAGACCATGAAAAATTAATAAGTCAGGGTAAAGTTGGTTCATTCCTTAATGTTTTTGGTGCGGAAGCTACTAAGAGACTACAAAAAATTGCTTTAGAACAATCACGTTTAAAAATTCCACTAATTTTTGGTCTTGATGTAATCCATGGTTTTCGATCAATATTTCCAGTCCCGCTAGCCGAGTCATGTACCTGGGAACCAGATTTGGTTGAAAGGTCTGCACGCTTACAAGCGACAGAATCAGCTTCAACAGGATTGCATTGGACTTTTAATCCTATGGTTGATATTGCAAGGGATCCGCGATGGGGTAGAATTGTTGAAGGTAGCGGTGAAGATCCATATTTGGGTTCTTTAATGGCAAGAGCAAGAGTAAAAGGTTATCAAGGGAATAATCTCGCGGATAATAATTCTATAATAGCTTGTGCAAAACATTTCGCAGGTTATGGAGCGGCAGAAGGAGGGAGGGACTATAATACGGTTGATATCTCCGAACGTACTTTCAGAGAAATATATTTAAAACCATTTCATGCAGCTGTGGAAGCCGGCGTCGGAACTTTGATGGGCTCATTCAATGAAATAGGAGGTATACCACAATCAGCCAGCCATTTTTTATTGACGGATGTTCTTAGAAAAGAATGGGGCTTTAAAGGTTTTGTTGTTAGTGACTGGAATTCTATTGGAGAATTAATTCCTCACGGCGTAGCAAAAAATTTGGAAGAAGCAGCTAAACTCGGAATAGAAGCTGGTATAGATATGGATATGGAAGCAAGTGCTTATTACAACCATCTTGCGGACTTAGTGAATCGTGGAAAAATCAGCATAGATGTTTTAAATGAAAGTGTAAGACGTGTCCTTAGAATTAAATTCTATCTCGGTTTATTTGACGACCCATTTAAGTACTGTAATGCGGATCTCGAAAAGAAGACAATTCTGAATAGTGAAATTGTAAATGCAACAAGAGAAGTAGCAAAAAGATCCATTGTCTTGTTGAAAAACGAGAATCAATTACTTCCATTGAAAAAAAATATATCCAAAATTGCAGTTCTTGGTCCACTGGCCAATTCGAAAGATGATCCTTTAGGACCGTGGGCAGCCCAGGGAAAACCTGAAGATGTAATTACAGTGGTTGAGGGATTAAAAAATAAATTAGGAAATAAAACAGAGATAATTTATGAAGAAGGTTGTAAGGTTGACGGAAATTCGAGAGAAGGATTTCCTAAAGCAATTCAAGCTGCTAAGGAATCCGATATTGTAATCCTTTGTGTTGGAGAGTCAAGAGGTATGAGCGCAGAAGCAAGGTCCCGTGCTTATCTCGATTTGCCCGGTGTTCAAGAAGAATTTGTAAAAGAAATTTATAAAACCCGTAAACCAATAGTTGTTGTATTAATGAATGGTAGACCATTAACAATCAATTGGATTAGTCAAAACGTGCCCGCTATTCTTGAAGCATGGTATCTCGGCATTCAATCTGGTAATGCTATTGCTGATGTATTATTCGGCGACTATAATCCCAGTGGTAAACTTACAACCACATTCCCTCGGTATGTGGGCCAAATTCCTATCTATTACAATCATAAAATGACGGGAAGACCGCACGACAAATCCAATTTCTATACTTCCTATTATTTTGACCTGGAGAATACTCCCCTTTATCCTTTTGGTTTCGGTCTAAGTTACACTTCTTTCAAATATTCCAATCTTTCTCTTTCACAAAATAAAATGAACATTAATGAGTCGATTACCGTGACGGTAAATGTAACTAATTCTGGAAAATATGAAGGTGAAGAGGTCGTTCAACTTTACATTCGTGATCTTGTTGGAAGTGTAACAAGACCGGTTAAAGAGCTCAAAGATTTTAAAAAGGTTCTTTTGAAACCCGGCGAAACAAAAAAAGTGGACTTTATTATTACAGAAGAGAAACTAAAGTTTTATGATGTTAATATGAATTATGTATCCGAACCAGGAGACTTTAAAGTATTTGTCGGAACTAATTCTGAGGATTTATTAGAAGCATCATTCGCCTTAGAAAAATAAAAAGGAAGTAATATGATATGCATTCTCGTTTTGAGTAGAAAATTTAAAAGATTCTTTTTTTGGTTTTTCTATGTTGTTTTTTCTTTATCAAATGTAATATTTTCTCAAGAGCAAAAACAAGTTGAGCAAACCTTCAAGGGGGTATACAGCGAAGATGTTCAACTAAATTATCTTTTATATCTTCCAAAGGATTATTCTGAGGAGAATAATTTCCCTTTGCTCCTTTTCTTGCATGGTGCAGGTGAACGCGGAAATAATTTGAATGATGTTAAAAAAAACGGTCCTCCTAAATTAATTGAAGATGGTAAAGACTTTCCTTTTATTATTGTCTCTCCACAATGCCCTCCAGATAGTAGATGGAATACAAAAGCACTAATTGTTCTTATAGATGATTTGATAGCAAAACATAGAATCGACACAAACAAGATTTATGTGACAGGATTGAGTATGGGAGGAAATGGAACGTGGAGATTAGCAACAGAAATTGCTGACCGTCTTGCTGCAATAATTCCGATATGCGGTTGGAGCGATGTATTTGATGTCTGTTCAATCGGTAATCTACCTGTGTGGGCTTTCCACGGTGCTAAAGATTTTATTGTTCCCGTATCAAGCTCGCAAGTATTAATTGATAGATTAAAGTTTTGTAAAGGTAACGCTAAACTTACAATTTATCCCGAAGCGGATCATGATTCATGGACGGAAACATATAACAACCCTGAAATATATGAGTGGTTACTAGATCATTCCAAAAATGAAAGGTGACTTATGAACAAGTTGTCGAATTTAATCTTTTTATTTCTCATTTCTTCAGTTACATTCTTTTCTCAAACTGGTCAATTTGTAAAAACAGACGGTAAAACAATTATCGATTCAAGTGGTAAAGAACTTTTTTTAAGAGGTATTAATCTTGGCAACTGGCTTAACCCAGAAGGATATATGTTTCATTTTAATGACGTTAATTCTTTCAGATTAATTGATCAACTATTGAGAGAGCTAATAGGCCCTGAGGAAACTATAATATTCTGGCAGAGATTCCGGGATAATTATATAACCGAAAAAGATATCAGATTTATTAAAGAACTTGGTTTTAATAATATACGCGTCCCCTTCAATTTCAAATTATTTGTTTTAGAGGATCATCCGGAAATTTTCCTTAATGAAGGATTTAATAGATTAGATAGTCTAATTAAATGGTGTGAATATGCAAATCTTTATGTAATACTTGACCTTCATGCTGCCCCTGGCGGTCAAACAGGTGATAATATTGATGATAGCTGGGGCTATCCCTACTTATTGGAAAATGATACTTCTAAACAGACAACTATCAGGTTATGGAGAAAAATTGCTGAAAGATATAAAGATAAGAAGATTATTATTGGTTACGATTTGTTAAATGAACCAATAGCACATTTCTTCGAGAATAAAGAACAATTGAATTCTGAATTGGAACCTCTTTATAAAAGAATAGTCTCTTCAATTCGTGAAGTCGATAAAAATCATATTATATTTTTAGGCGGAGCCCAGTGGAATACAAATTTTGAAGTTCTTAGTGAGCCGTTTGATAGTAACCTTGTTTATACATTTCATAAGTACTGGATGCCTTCAGAGCAAAAGGAAATTCAAGCTTATATAGATTTCCGTGAAAGGTTTAATGTTCCAATCTGGATGGGAGAATCTGGGGAAAACGAGGATCAGTGGATTGAATCCTTTAGAAAAATATTAGAGAAAAATAATATCGGCTGGTGTTTCTGGCCTTATAAAAAAATGGATTCTACAAGTGGAGTTGTTTCTTTTAATAAAAATGATGAATGGGAATTAATAATAAAATACGCTGAAGGATCAAGAAAGAACTTTGAAGAAATTAGAAAAAATAAACCTACCCGCTATTTGATTAGTAAAGCATTAAGTTCTTTGCTCACTAATATACTTTTGGATAACTGTACAATTAATTATAGCTATGTTAGATCGCTCGGATTGAACAAAACTCAATAATTTTTTCGATAGAATAAAAGGTGCGGAAAATGAAAAAAATAAAAATCTTTATTCTTATTGGAATTTCAATTTCTGCTCAAACCCTTCCATATAAAGATTCAAAATTACCTTTAAATAATAGAGTAAACGATCTCCTCTCCAGACTAACATTAAATGAGAAAATTGAATTATTAGGGGGAACCGGTTTTGCAACTAAACCGATTGAACGTCTTGGTATTCCTGAACTTAGAATGACCGATGGACCCGTTGGAGTGCGATGGGGTGAGGCAACTGCATTCCCGGTATCAATTGCAATGGCTGCTACGTGGGATACTGATTTGATAAGAGAAATTGGAAAGGCGATTGGAAGAGAAACAAAAGGTAAAGCAAGACATGTGATTCTTGGTCCGTGTGTAAACATTGCCAGACTTCCAATGGGTGGCAGAAATTTTGAAAGTTTTGGCGAGGACCCATATTTAACTTCGAGAATGACTGTAAATTATATATCAGGAGTTCAGAGTGAAGGAGTTGCAGCAACAGTAAAACACTTTGCAGCCAATAATCAGGAACATGAAAGAATGTTTGTTGATGTTTTGGTTGGAGAACGTGCACTGAATGAAATTTACTTCCCTGCATTTAAGGCTGCAGTAACCGAAGCAAATGTTTTTTGTGTCATGTCGTCATATAATAAAGTCAATAGTCATTTTGCCAGCGAAAATGATAACTTGCTGATCAATAAACTTAAAAAGGAATGGGAGTTCAAAGGGCTGGTTATGAGTGACTGGGGAGCTGTTCATTCTAGCTTACCAACTATTAAGGGTGGATTAGATCTTGAGATGCCTTTCGGTCAATTTATTAATCAAGAAAATGTATTAAATGCATTGAATAATGGGGAAATAAGTTTAGAAACAATTAATATGAAAGTTGAGCGAATTCTTCGTGTTATTGTTAAACTTGGTTTGCTTGATTCAGAGGTCTGGAAGGAGAATGATAAGCTGGTTAACAGTCCGGAGAATAGAAAAATTGCCTACGAAACATCACTTGCTTCAATTGTCTTATTGAAAAATGAAAACAATATTTTACCATTACAAATGGATAAATTGAAAAAAATTGGAATTATTGGACCAAATGCTAAAATAATAAGAACCGGTGGTGGGGGAAGTTCTCTGGTGTCACCTATAAGACCGGTATCACCGTTGGAAGGATTAAAGAACAAACTGGGTAAAAATATTAATATCGAGTTTGCCGAAGGTGTTAGTTTAGATGGAGATGCAAAAGCAATTCCATCTCAATACCTTTTCGTAGATAATAAAACTCGCACACAGGGTTTAATAGGGGCATACTTTATTAACAAGGAACTTTCGGGTAAACCACAATTAACTAGAATAGATAAAGAAATTAACTTCTGGTGGAGAGGAGGAAATCCTGCAACCAATTTTAATGATGATGATTTTTCTGTGAGGTGGACTGGATTTTTAAAGATTCCTCAAACCGGGATATATGAAATTAATATTGCCAGTGATGACGGGATAAGATTTTATATTGATGATGAGCTATTAGTAAATGACTGGTATGACCGTGGCGTGTCAGTAAGTAAAGTTAAAATAGCTTTAGAAAAGAATAAGTTATACAAGATAAAGTTGGAGTACTATGAAAATGGTGGAGATGCCATTTGTGTTCTGGGGTGGAATTCTCCTGATGAAGATTTACTTAAAGATGCAATTGAAGTAGCAAAGAAGTCTGATTTAGTAATTTTATTTGTTGGAACTTCATATAACTTTGAAACGGAAGGTAGGGATAGAGAAAATCTTCTACTACCTAACAATCAGGATGAACTAATAAATAAAATATTGGATGTTAATAAAAATGTTATAGTTGTTCTTTCGACTGGTTCACCAGTATATATGAGCGATTGGATTGATAAAGTTCCGGCTGTTTTACTAATGTGGTTTGGTGGTAGCGAGGGTGGTAATGCAATTGCAGATGTTCTATTAGGAAACTATAATCCGTCGGGAAAACTTCCAGTTACATTTACTAAGAGGTGGGAAGATTCTTCACCATCTATTAGCTATAAACAATTCTCTGGAAGGACATATTATTCAGACGATATTTATGTGGGATATAGACATTTTGATAAATATAATATTGAACCACAATTTCCTTTCGGATTCGGTTTATCTTATACATCATTCGAATACTCCTACCTTAATATTTTTAATAATGAAAATGAGTTGTTAGTGAAATTCGATATTCAGAATACAGGTGATCGGAAAGGAGAAGAAGTATGCCAATTATATGTTGGTATGACAAAATCAAAAATAGACCGTCCTGAAAAGGAATTGAAATCATTCTATAAAGTTTCCTTAAATCCTGGTGAAAAAAGAGAATTGCAATTCAAGATTTCTAAAAACAGTCTTAAATACTTTGATAATATGACAGGTTCCTGGGAATTTGAGGAAGGTAATTATCTATTTATGGTTGGT
>JAGVBL010000219.1 GCA_020059785.1 Ignavibacteriales bacterium
ACGCTTTCTTCTTCTAATACTGATCTACAATTCGTTGATCATTCATCAGATTACAGGGATATAAAACGTTTAACCGATCTTAAAGAAGCCGGACGGATACTATTTAAGAGAAGGTTCGAACAGATAGATGGAGTTGCCCAGGCGGTTATTACCGGCGGACTGGAACGCGAGATTCTAATTCAGATTGACCCTTCCAAACTGAATTTATACAATATCAAATTCGAGGATGTAGAAAGAGCATTAACCTCGTCCAACCTTAATATGCCGGCTGGTTCAATAATGAAAGGACTTTTCAGGTATTCTCTAAGAACGCTTGGCGAGTTTCAAAATTCCAGAGATATTCAGGAAACTATAGTTAAAAAGAATTTGAATGGCAGTACAATCCTTATAAAGGATATTGCAGTTGTTACGGAGAATTTTAAGGAAAGGGAGGGATTAACACGCTATAACGGAAGCGAAGCAATCGGAATTCTAATTTATAAAGAACCGGATGCCAATACAGTTTCAATTGCCAAGGTTGTTAAAGAAACGGTTCAGATACTTCACAGAGATTACCCTGAATATAGTTTATTAGTAGTTTCAGATCAGTCCTCATTTATTGAACAAGCAATTTCAAATGTAAAACAGGAAATTTTTTACGGCGGTATTCTTGCAGTAATTGTTCTCTTTTTCTTTCTGGGGAACATAAGACATATCTTCATTATCGGAATTACAATTCCCGCTTCGTTAGTAATTACTATTTTACTTCTCTATCTCTTCAATATTAATTTCAATATTATATCGCTGGGGGGACTTGCAGTTGGAATTGGTATGCTTCTCGATTATGCAATTATTGTTATTGAAAATAATACCCGCTACCGTGAGCTTGGGGAAAAGAACCGTCTTGCAGTAATAAAGGGGACAAAAGAAGTGTCTATGCCAATAGTTGCTTCTACATTAACAACTATTGCAGTTTTTCTACCGTTAATATTTGTAAGAGGGATTGCCGGGGAATTGTTCAGGGATCAATCGTATGCAATTGCATTTTCTTTAACTGCATCTATAATTACAGCATTAACTCTTATTCCGATGCTGGATTCAAGGGACAGCTTCAGGATAATTAAAAACCCTGAAAAGTATTTATCCGGTTATTTAATTATAGATATCAAAAAACATAAAAATATTTTTAAGAAATTTTTCTGGTGGTTTGCACTTCCTGTTAAAATAATAATTAAGTCGCTCATTTTTATATCTGCCTATTTGTATCTCAATGTATCCACTTTATTTATGAAGCGGATGAGTTTCTTTTTTACCGGTGTAGATAAGTTTATGAATTTTACAATTGAAAAGTATGAACGGTTATTGGAATGGGCTCTCGAAAATAAAAAGAAAGTTCTGTTTATCACTTTTGCTTTGATTATACTTACAATTCTCGCAGTTATTAATATGAAGAAGGAATTTATTCCTAAAGGTGATCTTGAAGAATTTATAATAGAAGTTGAATACCCTTCCGGAACATCTTTAAGGGGAAACGCCGAGTTAACCTCAAAAATTGAAAATGCTGTTATCTCTATTCCTCATGTTTCTGCCATTGTATCGAATATTGGAAGAGTTAACGAATTCGATTTTCTTAATAAAGAACAGGTTTCGGTTAATAAAACAAATTTAATTGTAAAACTCGATTCCTATGAAAATTACCAGGAAGTTCAAACTAAGCTTAGATCCGTCTTCGAAAATTTAAAGGGAATTAAATACTCGTTTAAGGAAGTAAGAACCAGCTATTCGATGATAATTAATCCGTCCGACAACGACATTGTCATAAAAATTAAGAATAAGGATATAGACCGCGCATATACCAAGGCAGAAAAAATTATCGGGGAAATAAATGCAGCAAAAATTTACGGTTTGAAAGAACTGCGAATCGGAATTGAAAGAGGTAATCCGGAATATACTATAACAATCGACCGTGAAAAATGTCTGGCATATGGTATTAATGTAAGCGAAGTTGCAAATCAGATAAGCAATATGACCAAAGGTAAAGTTGTTACTTATTTCTCGGACTTCGATAAAAAAGTTGGGGTTAATATTAGAACTGCAGATAGTAACCGGGACGATATAAAGTCGATTCTCAATAATTATATTGGAAGCGGAAACTCTAAAATTGAGCTGAAGAATCTTGTTAATTATAATTTCGGTTACAATTACAACGAGATTTGGCGGGAGGATCAATCCAGAACCCTTTATCTTTATGCAAAAGTAGAGAATGCTAAAATTGATGATGTAATTGATGAAATTAATAATGTAAATTCCCGTATACCAAAATCTGGAGAGGAGATTATTACTGTAGGCGGTATTAACGAAGAAATAAACGATGCTTTCTCAGCACTTTATATTGCTTTAATTATTTCGGTCCTGTTAATGTATATGGTTCTGGCATCCGAATTTGAATCTTTTCTTTATCCATTTATTATTTTATTTTCAGTACCGCTTGGATTAATTGGAGGTGTTCTTCTGCTCTACATTTTTGGAGAAAGTTTAAGTATCATTTCTATTATGGGTCTTTTGATTTTAATAGGAATTGCCGATAACGACGCAGTTGTAAAAATGGAATTTATTCTAAGAAAAAGAGAAGAAGGTTTATCTGTCCGTAATGCTATTTTAGAAGCCGGTAAAGACCGTTTTAGACCGATTGTAATGAACTCTTTTACTGTTATATTCGGATTATTACCGATGATGATAGGAATTGGTGCGGCTACACAATTGCGTGTTTCACTTTCTCTTGCTGTAATTGGCGGATTAATTTCTTCTACTTTACTTACATTGATTATTATACCTGTCCTATACACTTATGCAGAAAAGTTTTCGAAGAAAAGAAATTCTATAAATTAGCTTTTGATTCCGGAGGGGAAATGAAATTAAAATTATGGATGGTAATTTTAACAGTTGTAATTCTGCTTGGAGTACTGCTTCTTGTTATCCTTCCCGCTAATTCCTCTGAAGAAGTAAATCAGGAAAATGTTAACATAAATTATGATAAACTGGACGAAGTAGTTTTTGATGTTAAGACCGATCGTGTAAAAAGGGGAAACTTACTTCTTTATATAAATGCCAATGGAATTATAAGAGCAATTGATGAACTTGAACTTACATCGAATATTAGCGGTGTTATAAACACAATTAATATTTATGAAGGTAAACAGGTAAATAAAGGGGAGTTATTAATTGGTCTTGACGACCGCGAGTATGAAATAGCTTTAAATGATGCTATTTCCAAAGTAACAGACGCAAAAGTGGAATACGGTTTTTTAGTAAGGGAATCTACAAATGATACCACCGTTAATCCCAAAGCGAAAGAGTATCTTGATCAGATTAATCAACTTGAAAAAGATTTTGCATTAGGTAAAGTAGATGAAGCTAAATACAATGATTTGAAGAATGAACTCGACATGAAACTGATATTTACCGGCGCTAAAAGAGAGGAAGTAATACAGAGTAAAAGCGGACTTACCGGGGCAATAAATTCTTATAAAAGAGCAAAACTGAATTATGAATACACAAAAATTAATTCACCCTTTAACGGAAGTGTAGGGGATTTTGATCTTGTAGTTGGGCAAAGGATTAGTGCGGGACAAAAGTTATGTAAGCTTTTCAATAACTCAACGCTTAAAATTGATATCGGTGTTCTGGAAAATGATATTTCAAAAATAAGGATTGGGGGAAGTGCAAAAGTGGAAGTTCCTTCTATCGAAGGAGAATATTTTAACGGGC
Organism: Ignavibacteriales bacterium; assembly: GCA_020059785.1. Classification (GTDB taxonomy): domain Bacteria; phylum Bacteroidota; class Ignavibacteria; order Ignavibacteriales; family Melioribacteraceae; genus DSXH01. Next base: position 3,748 of record JAGVBL010000219.1, read on the forward strand.
GCATTGTTAATATTAGTCCTTATATCGATAAAGAAACCAAAACTTGTAAGGTAACCGTCCAGTTGCAGAATCCCTCCAATAAACTAAAACCGGGTATGTTTGCAAGAGTGCTTCTTGAAACAGAAAATTTGAATAACCGGGTATTAATACCAAAGGAAGCTTTGCTGGTAAGGGATAAGCGTAATTTAGTATTTGTAGTAGAAAATGGACTTGCTAAATGGAAATACGTTCAGATTGGTAAGCAGAATGATCAATTAATTGAAATTGAAGAAGGTGTGCTACCCGATGAAGAGGTTATTGTAGAGGGTCATTACACTCTAGCCCACGATGCAAAGGTTAGGGTAATTAAGTAGTTAATGTTATTTTTTCTCACAGAAGAATTTGAAAAAAATTTTCTACACATTCATAACGCACCCAGTTACAACAGCAATGTTTTTCTTCAGTGTTGTTGTTGTGGGAGTAGTGTCGCTATTCAATCTTCCGGTTGAGCTGACACCACATATAGAGTATCCAAGGTTATCAGTCTCAGCTTCCTGGGCGGGAGTTTCTCCTGAAGCAGTAGAAGCACATCTAACGTCGCCAATTGAAGCAGAGCTTTCAACAATAATGGGTGTTAAAAAAATATCCTCTATTTCGTCTGAGGGGCTATCCAGTATTACAATAGATTTTCATCCAGATACGGATATTAATTTTGCAAGGATTGAAATAAATGAGAAACTTACATCGCTCAAAAAAGAATTACCGGTAGGAATCTCCTCACCAAGGATATCACAATATATTCCAAAAGATTTTCAAGACCTTCAGGGATTTCTTACATATTCTGTCTCCTCAAAACAGAGTGCAAATGAGGTAAGAAAATACTTAATAGATAACGCGCTTTATAAATTAAAAGCTATTGATGGTGTTTCAAACGTTGAAATAAGAGGCGGCGCTGAACGGATTATTGAGATAATTATAGATTACTATAAGGTTAAGGCACTGGGTATTACGAACGAAGAAATTAATAGTGCTGTTGCAGAATCGGAGGTAATTAAATCAGCCGGTAAAATTGAGAATCGTTATTCGCATATTTACCTAAAAGTTAAGAACGAGGTTATTCATCCGGCGGAGGTTGGAGAACAGATAGTAAAAAAGTTAAAGAATGAACAGTCGATAAGAATTAAGGATATTGCAAAGATATCTGATGACTTCGAAGAACCGCAGAGTTACTATAGAATTAATGGAAAAGAAACTGTTACAATAGTTATTAGCAAAGAACCGGGAGCCAACACATTCAGTGTAGCTCAAAATATTGATAAGCAACTAAACGGAATTGCTTCATCATTTCCT
>JAGVBL010000108.1 GCA_020059785.1 Ignavibacteriales bacterium
CTCGATCGAGAGGGTTTCATTTAATTACAGGTGAAATATTTCAGCAGGTTCCTGAACTAAAAAAAATAAAAACGGGAATTGCGCATATCTTTATTCAGCACACATCGGCATCATTGACAATAAATGAAAATGCAGATCCATCGGTCCGCTCCGATATGGAAACATATTTCAACCGTGCCGTTCCCGAATCCGATATGAAATATTACGAGCATACGCTTGAGGGTTCTGACGATATGACTTCGCACATTAAAGTATCACTTCTGGGGAGCTCAGTTACTATTCCAATTACGGATGGTGAATTTAATTTGGGGACTTGGCAAGGAATCTATTTGTGTGAGCACCGTAATTACGGCGGGGCAAGAAGAATTGTTGTTACAATAACGGGAGAATGATAGAAAGCGGATTTATTGACCACCAGTTTGGGAGATCCACCTTAGGTGGAAAACATAGAATTTTATTTCCAACTAAGTGTGAACAAAAGAATTTATCATTTCTTTTTCTTTGTTAAATCATCCAAAGACTTCGTTATACTATCCAGTCCTTTCTTTGCAAAACCATCCGGTGTATAGATAGGCATAGTATATTTAATGGATGAGTCGGGTACAAAAAACGGCATGTTATATTTAATTGGTGAATCCGGTTTAAACATAGGCATTTTGCCAAAAAATTTCCGGCTTTGCCATTCTAATTTGTCATGCTTTTTTGATAATGAATCGAGTTTGCCAATATAATATTCAGATTTGTTTTTGAAGTTTTGTCCACTCACTATAGATGAAATGACCAAAAGACAAATAGAAGCGAATGTTATTTTCATACAAATTCCCCTTCAAACGTGCTGATTTGACCATCTGTTAAATCAAAATGTTTCAGGAAGTATTAATTTGTAAAAAACAGAGAAAGTTGTTAACCGTAAAAGTAACTAATTTGGCATTAATGAGATAAAGTTTAGTTTCTTACAGAAAGAAGTATTTTTAATCATGACAGAATTTTCACATTTATTATTAATACCGATAAACGGGGAAACAAAATGGCATACGCTTAACAATCAGGTTGAATAATGAGGTCTGAATTTATTTCAGAATCTAAACACAAACCCGGTTCATAAAATATTTGTATTTTCCACCCGCAGAAATTTATTTGTTGATACATGCCGCGTAAAAAACATATTAAGATTGCCGAGGTAAAAAAAATCAGCAATGTATTCGGTTATAAAGACGATAACGTATTTCAGAATATCTGCGGTTACTTCGGCCATAAATCGGGATTTACTTTAGAGCTCGGATGCGGACAGGGCGATTACACAATCAACCTTGCACAGATTCACTCGAGTAAAAATTTTATAGGTGTTGATAGAAAACCCTCGCGTATTTATAACGGGGCTAAACACGCTAATGAAATTAAAATTACAAACGTGGGATTTCTTGTAGGTTATGCAGAGCTCCTTGCAGAAATCTTTGCACCTGAAAGTGTTGATGAGATCTGGATTACATTCCCGGATCCGTATCCGCGCCGAAGCAGTATGAAGAAGCGGCTTACACATCCAAGATTTTTAGAGATCTACAAAAAAATTCTGAAGAACGGGGGAGTGGTTAATCTTAAAACCGACGACGACACTCTATATAATTACACACTAAAAGTTATTGAGGAGCTCGGACTAAAACTGATTAAGGGGAGTAACGATCTCTACAACAGCAGTAAACTTTCCGACGAAGAAAAAATCCTGACCAAGTACGAACGCCAGCACCTTGCAGAAGGAAAATTGATAAAACTCGTGCGGTTTTGTTTTTGATCCTCCCTTTAAAAGGATGTTATCTCAAAAGTAAATTATTTTAAATAATAGACCGCAAATTGAAACAGATAGAGCAGATTTTCGCTGATTTTTTATTTGAATGTTACTTTTGAGATTACTTCGAGGACTATGAATTACGTAATTCTGTAAAAATCCGCTTGGTCCGCATTATCTCCGATTAGAAGTTATATTCCAATACAGGATGGCGGAGGGGACGACCCGAAGGATCGTAGATAACTAACAATGCTTTATCGTTTATATTATGCACAGATTTAAGATAACTTTTGAGTACATTAAGATCAAACGGCACCGTCTTGGTAATATATGCCTCGCACATATCACCGTTACTATTATGTGAAAGCAATAACGTAACCTGTGCAGGATTCGATTTCTGAATCTCCTTTAATGCATAGAGCTCTACAGCATGTTCCTTGCATCCGCCTGAATATGAAATGTTTAACTTAAGCTCGTCCCTGTTAAGAGAAATTGAATTAACGTTAAGCATATCCCGCGTAATTATATCTGTATTATTTCCTTCAATTAACTTTACAGTACTTATAATACCGCTGTAGTTGGATAACGGTTTAATAATAAGGTGAACGCTGTATTCATCCGGTTTGATCTGTCTGTTGGAACGCGGCGCAGGATTCAACGCTTTCAGCTCAACAGTAAAATCGTCGAAAGTAAATTTGCGCGGCTCCAGTAATGTATTTAGTGTGAAATTGGTTTTCTTACGGTTAACAGTAAGGGTCATTTTAACTTCGCCGTTGCCGGGCCAGACGCATATTGCATCGATTGGACAGCGCGAATCGCTTGCAACGCCTTCGAACTTTAATTCAGCGTATTTATTGATCAGGATATCCTTACCATAATTGAGACTGACCGTTACGGAATCGAAATTGCGGTTTAGTAGAAGCGCCTGATGGTCGGGACCGGTCGGTTCGTTATTGCTGGTGCATTGTAAAATGAATAAGACGAGTATGACAAACAACAGACCGAAACAGTATTTCATTTTATTTCCCATTTTATAACCGCCGCAAATTTAATCCATTAGATACCAAAAAGAAGTGATAAAATTTTGTTATTGGCGTTAAAGTAAAATTTTACCCGCATAAAGGTGCGGGTCAGTTGGCTACCAGGCAGTCACATACACATTAATGGGCGGACTGCTCGAAGTATGGAAGTAATTGAATCTCTAATCCACGGGCGCTCCGGTGCTCGGGGGAATTATTGTTACAACTTACCCGTCACTCATTAATCCGTGTTGCCTCAAAATAAAAGGTAACCGATCAACCTTCGGTTA
>JAGVBL010000274.1 GCA_020059785.1 Ignavibacteriales bacterium
GGAGCAGATCATTTTCTTTATAAGTACATAACTCGGATATTTCAATATTCTCTTGCGGGATACCAAAATTCAAAAGGAAATCTTTATTTGCTGCAGCAACATCCAAAAATATTTTCTGATTTTCTACTTTAATATATTTTTGATCGAACAGAACTGCTACTTCATTGCCAACCTGATAATTATCTTGAGAAATTGATGGCCCGATGAACACATAAAGATTTTCCGGTTTACTTTTATAGTGAAAACTAAGGTTGCTTAAAACTTTTTTTAGAATTTTTTTTTGAGTTCCGCACCACCCTGAATGAACAGCAGCAATAACTCTATTTTCTTTATCGTAAATAAAAATTGGAGCACAGTCAGCAGCAGAAACAGCCAGACCGATTCCCGTTCTGGTTGTAATTAAAGCATCGCTTTCACCCAGCAGACCCGGCATTTCAACAAATTTAATTATGTCGCTATGGATCTGTTTCTGAAATGCTATTTGTGAAGAGTTCAAACCGATCTTACTGAAAAACTTTTTTCTGTTTTCGTGAACAATTGATGGGTTATCTCCTACTGTTAAGGATAAGTTAAAAAAGAAAGGAGCTTCTCTACTTAAACCAACTTTAGTAGAAAATCCGAAAATGATTTCGGGAAATTTTGAGAGGAGATTACTCATTATTATCCGCATTAATTCTTCCATAAGAAAGAGCTGTCTTAGAAATTCCTGAACAAATAATTACTTATAAGACAGCTCCGTAGAATGGTCTTAAATTATTTTTAATGATTCATCCAGATCGAATAAAATATCATCGGGATTTTCAAGTCCTATTGCTAATCTAATTCCACCGGGGTCAATTCCTCTTACTTCCAATTCTTCGGGCGGAACAACCGAGTGAGTCATAGATGCAGGATGTTCAATCAGCGTTCTTGTATGCCCTAATGATACTGCAAGAGTCATTGTGTATGCTTTATCAGCAGCATGATTCATAAATTTTTTGCTGATCTCTCTAGTTTCAATAGCATTTTTCCCTTTAAGAGCAAAATAGATCATACTTCCGGGTGCAAAGTTTCCATTGAAATCAATCATTTGTTTCTTAGCCAGTTCATAATATTTGAAATTCGTCAAACCCGGATAATTTACAAATTCAACTTTAGGATGAGAGTTCAAAAATTCGGCAACACGGGATGCAGATTTAATTTGCTGGCGTTGTCTAACTGCCAAAGTTGGTAACCCGTAAGTAAGAATAGACCATGCATTTTTTGGACTTAATGCTGCGCCAAAATCTTTCCTTATTAATTGAATCAGTCCCTGAAAATTCTTTTTACCTATTACAGCCCCGCCCATGTCAGTACCAAATCCGCCAATTCCTTTAGTTAATGAATGAACTACAAAGTCGGCGCCATATTCAATTGGTCGCTGGCAAAATGGTGTGGCAAAAGTATTATCGATTACAATATAAATCCGGTTTTGTTCATCTCTGTCCTTATTGAACTGATCAACAACATTCCGGACAGCATTTATGTCGATAATTTCCATATTTGGATTGGCGGGTGTTTCGAAATAGATAACCTTGGTTCTTTCAGTAATTGAATTTTGTAAAATGTTAATACTTGTTAGGTCGATAGGAGTCCATTTAATATTATAACGCGGATACCAATTTTTAAGTAATGATATTGTGCATCCGTAAAGTGTTTTATGAGTAATAATTTCATCACCGGATTTAGTTAAAACACCAAGCACACCAGAAATGGCTCCCATACCGCTCGAAAAGCTAACAGCCATTTCTCCTTTTTCTACATATGCAAGGTTTTCTTCAAGCATATCTTTATTTGGTTCACCTAACCGATCATAAATAAAAATAGGACTTGCATCGCCGTATTCAGCATTTGCGAATTGAATAAATCCTTGAGCTCCACGTTCAACAGAATCGAGTCTGAATGTAGTAGATGAAGAAATAGGAGCAGTAACGTGGTGTGAATAATCCCATTTATCGCTCACATTCTTTCCATAGATCAAGTGAGTATCCATTGAATATTTTGTATCATCAACCATATTGTGTAATGATTTGTCTTTAATATTTTCTTCCATTATTTGCCTCCCGAATTTTGCGATACAAAATTACAGATTAATTTTCATGTAATAAATGGAAATCAAACCATAAAAAATTATTTCTGAATGCTGGATGAAGGAAAGATGGAAAGAAGAAACGAAGGAATGATGGAAAGAAGAAACGAAGGAATGATGGAAAGATGGAATGGTGAAAAGATGACCTGTGAATAGTAATTGGAGGACAGGTGTCAGAGGACAGGTGTCAGATGACAGAGAACGGAGTAGGAATGAATGATGCTTGAATGCTTGAATGCATGGTTGATTGAATGGTTGATGAGTGGAATAATGAAATGATGGAAGTGTTGAATTGAGGAGTGAAGACGGATGACAGAGGACGGTGGAGGAATGAATGATGCTTGAATGCATGGATGATTGGATGGTTGATATGTCCCCCAAAAAGTAGACGATAAAAA
>JAGVBL010000320.1 GCA_020059785.1 Ignavibacteriales bacterium
TTGAGAACAGCACTCAAAGCAGAGTTAAAACTTGGGCAACAAAAGGTAGCGTAAAAATCTGGGAGTCTCTGAATGTCAACTAAGTTTGACTTTTTACCAGAAAGGTTTCTCTTCGTACTTATTGATTAATAAATAATCTGTTGCATCTAATCTAAACCCACCAATGCATCTTTCATTATTGATTTCATTTCTATAGAAGGAATTTAACCCAATGCCAAAGAGTATCAGTGTAATCAATCTCTTGTGCATGGAAATTTAATTTAAGAAGGTTCCCCGTTTTAACAGTCTGTTGACTAAATAAAATTGATGATATAAAAATGACTATGATGGTTATATGTTTCATCATTGCTACTTTATCAAATTCATTTTACCATTAATTACTTTCTGCCCAATGCGTAAGTTGTAAAAATAGATCCCACTATTTACTGTTAAACCGCTATCATTTTTTCCGTTCCATTTAATAAAATATGACCCGGCTGATAATTCTTCTTTAAGCAATTTTCTAACCATCCTTCCTCGAATATCGTAGATTGTCAGCTCTGCCAGATTATTAGAATAACTGAGAGGTATATTAAAGTGAATAGTAGTTTCGGGATTAAAAGGATTGGGATAATTACTTACAATAATCTGATTCTCGGGTAATGAAATTTCAATAGGATTATTACCGTGACGTATATCTGTAATTAGCTTACCTCCTTCTCCCCTCGAGTAACCATTTGCGTCAGCCAAATAGACATTTACCCAATCTGGACGTACCGACTTACTCAAGTAAGTATTTTTCCATTCATCATCATTCAATCTTTGGAAGTTAATTGTGGTATATTCATAATAACTATAAACGGGACCGGCAAAGGCAACCATTCCAACGCCGGGTAGTACTGTAGTAACTATCATCAAATTAATTGGACCGGTACCGGAATGCTTAACATAACCAACCACATTTCCATATTCATCACTTGGAGCTGTGTGGATATCTGCAACAATATAATCTCTCTTATCGCTCCATTCTAATAGATTTGGGACATCAAATAGTAATTCTGGATACCAACCGTTAACATGATCACCACAGCTTGTTATTGAATAAAGAACTCTCTTTAAAAAGGTTTTCTCCTCGTTAGAAAATTCTAATCCCGAAAGTTCTTTAACCGAAATTGTATGTAGCGTATCCATAATGTTTGAGAAGAATCTAAGATATACTAATGCTCTTGGTAAAATAATCGGGAGAGAGGAGAGTTTTTCTTTAGTCTTATCTGCAAATGTTTTTAATGATTCGTAAAACTCAGGAATTGGTTCTACATATCCATAAGGATAAGAGCATATAATCCATCCAGTGTAAGATTGTTTAGCATATAATATGTTATCGTGACGTAGTTCAGTCCATGATGAAAGCTGTGTATTCATTTTTTGCTGCCACCATGCACCAGTCCGCATAAAATCCGGAAGATTGTCTCGGTTGATTGGTGGTGATAAAGTTCTAATCGAATTGAGCCACAAATTATAAATAGAAGAACGCCAGAAATTATCATCGTAACTATCAACAAGATATCTTAAAGCCGCAAGGTTAGGTGCGTAATGATATTTTTCTAATTCATTCTTTAGAAGTTGAACGGATGCTGAATTACCAAGTGCAAACAGAATATCAAGTGTTGAAGGTAGAAGCCGTTCTATTCGCCAATTGTTATATACTATTCTATCAAAGACCACATTGGATGTTATATAAGAATCGATTACAAATCTCTGTCCGAATATTAAAAAAGCGGAAGCCGGTTTTATTGATCTGAGATTAAATGGATCATTTGATAGTACTTGCGACAGAATTTTTTGTCCGCTAAATGGTTTTTGCGATAACACAGTTTGAAACGAATTAATTTTACTTAGATCAATCAGATCTAAAGCGGATTGAACATTTACTTCATTAAAAGTTTCTTTTAATTGTTCAGCAGTTACATTATCCTGTTCTCCAACAAAAAGAGAAATAGTTTTTTCTATATCATTAAATAAATCCCATGAATTGGAGACATCGATTAATTCCAGAATTAAATTAGAGGCAATAATTTGCCGCTGAAGATCTTCAACACTTGGTGAATCATCTTCCGAAACAGGTGGAATTAAATATAACTCCATTCTACCTAACCAGATCATTGCTTTAAAATAATTTGAAAGCTGCGGATACTTAGCATCTGTATAATGCCCTCTGGTAACAAACTGACTAAAATCGATATTCCTTGGAGATTTACTTAAGAATTCAGTTTTAATGAATCTTTCATATTTGATAAGCTCTAAAAACTTATCAATCTCGTTTTGAGAAATTTCATAATGCGGTTGTGAGCTAACACTAAGTAATTTGCGCGGAACGGTTAAATAAAAATCAACATCGTAAATTGCCCTGTTGATTAATGAATCTGTAGAGTATTTGCTTTCTAATTTGGGGATTGAAGAATGAATCTGGTTTAATAATTCAGTCAGTTTTGGAATAAGATAATTAACTTCAACATATTTAAGAATATTATCGTATGATCTATGCAACGCATGAAGTATAGCATCGGTTGTAATAAAAACTGGTAAATCCTTTCTCCAGATATCAAGTAACATGTATCGATAATCGATTGAATTTATTCTTTCAGTGACAACAAAACCATGTTTACTAAGTAACTCCTTTTCATACCCGGTTAACTTAAATTTCCGTTCGAGCGAATCGAGATATAATATTGAACCTGGTGAATTCTTGAAATTGCTTTTAAATGTCCCGATATCATGCAATGATAAAAGCCCATTGTAGGTTAGATTTTTATTTGATTGCAAGAATTGATTGTATCGATCAACATTAAAATCGGATTGAGAAAAAGAAAATTTGTTGATGTTAAGAAGTATTATCAAAAGGTAGTAAAATTTTGGATTCACTAAATCCCCCTTAAAATTACTCATTTCAAATAACTGATTAATAAAAGTGTAACAATAATTATTCCCTGTGGGAAAATGACTTTTTTCAAATAATTTATTTCCAGGTATGCGAATTAAATTCGACCCAAAGAAAATTTTTCGTAGTGATAAATAATCGAAAAGAAAAAAGATTGGAAAAGGTTCTTGTCGGGAATAGATTAACAATAGTGTTTTTAAAATAAAAAAAGCCGTTCAACATTTTCTGAAGAACGGCTTGAATAAAAAACTTAGGGATTAATCTTCAGTATGAGCGAGCCAGAAACCGCCAATAGCATTTAATTGTGTATCTCCCCATACTTCTGCAAGAAGAACAAATCCATCCCTCGATACACCTGAAGCTCTAATGCTGTATCTAACCTGTGTTGATCTTTCTGCATCGAGTAATGATGGCATTACAACAACTTTAGGTTTTTTATCGAATGGTTTTGGGAAATTAATTTCATATTCTACAATTCTTTTACCCTGGTTAGTATGCAAAGTGTAATTGTCTTTATTTTGATCTTTGCTGTAAAAGAAAGTGCCGCTTTGTACTTGAACTTGAGCATAAGCAACTGCACTTACAAAAAAGAACACAGTTAAAGTGAAAAGTAATTTTTTCATTTTTTCCTCCTATTGAATGACTATTGGATAAACCCTCGAACTACTGTTCAAAGTTCTTAATTAATTAACTTTTTGTCAATATTTTAATTGAAATAATGATATGCAAATGTTCTTTAACACACCATATCAAGAAAGAATTCATTACAGATTAAGATTCTTTTCAATAATTGCAAAGGAATCTGTAATACTGGTCGGTTTATATCCCAATTCTGTTTCAGCTTTTAACGTGATAAGACCTGATTTCAAAGGGCGAGTTGCAGGTTGTTTTAATTCCTCGGTAACAATCGGTTTAATGAGATCCTTATCCAGCAAAAAATGATCTGCTATTCGATTTGTAAATTCCAGACGCGATAAAATTTCTGGTCCGGCAATGTTAAAAATTCCTTCTTTTTTGTATTCTACTATTTTATTAATAGCCTGAGAAATATCATCTATAAAAGTCGGATTGTTAAATTGATCTTTTACTATTCTAATTTCCTTATGCAAAGAGAGTGATCCAATAACCCATTTAACATAATCCGGTCTTCCGAATTTAGCAGGTCCATAAAGTACATTAGAACGTAGTATTGTAAAACGAACACCACTTGTACGGATAGAATTCTCCGATGCCAATTTGGATCTTCCGTAGTAATTTATTGGAGAAGGTTTATCTTTTTCCGAATAAGGACCATTCTTACCGTCAAAAATGTAATCTGTTGAAATATGAATAAGATGTGCATCAATCGTCCAGCTGTACAAAGCAATATTTTCCACGCCGTTAACATTAACTTTCCACGTAAGTTCTCTTTCGGATTCTGCTTTATCAACGTTAGTGAAAGCAGCCGCATTAATCACAAAATCGGGGAAAAAATCCAGAATGATCTCTTTAACCTTCTGCTTATTGGTAATATCCAATGATTTGTATTCAACATTTTTGTTGAATGATTCTTCTTCCTGTGAAGTGCATAAAAGCTCAACATTTGAGGAAGCGGAAAAGAAATCAGTAAGCCGCTGCCCTAACATACCATTAGAACCTATAATGAGTATTCTGGTTTTTATCATACTTCCATTAATCATGCAAAAACAAATTAATATTTTCTAATAAATTCATTGAAACAGCTTTTTCGGCAGCATAAACAGCTGCGTCAAGTAAATAAGCGGTATCTCTTTGGCAAAGATAATTATAAAAAAATACTGCCCCAAAAATATCGCCACAGCCAATTTTGTTTACAACATTTACAGAAGATGCCGGTCTTGTAATAGCTCTAACATTATTATTCTCCAGGTAATATAATTCAGCACCATACTTACCACGTGTAACGATTAAATATTTCAATCCGTAATTAAGAATTGATCTTATTATATCCTCTCTACTTGTTCCGCTAGAAATAGTAGATAACTCCATATTATTACACTGTAATATATCAACATTTGAAATCCATTGGCCGGCATTCGGAACAGGTCTGAATTTTCTCATCATATTATTATCAACACCACGCGACAGAGTGTGCAAATCGAAATAAATTACTCCATTATAATTTTTTCTTATCGTTTTTAATCTATCAAGTGAAATATCAAATCCGGTAATCATGTTAATTAAAATACCGTCGAAAAGATTCCAGTTATTAATTTTATTTATATCAAGTTCTGTCGAAAGATTTGTATATACTTCAATCCGCTCTTCATCTTCATGTAATTGTAACATTACTTCCGGTAATGAATCAAGTTCATTGGAATAATCCAGGTTGGCTTTGGAAAATAAATTGTAAAAAAGGTGGAGGTATTTTTTATTATAACCTGTAAGAAGATAGATTTGGTCGGACTGGCTTTTTGTAGAAAGAAGACCCAATAAAGAATAATAAATGCCACCCGGGGAAATTTTCAATTGTCCGCCCTTTTCAATTTTATCGATAATGGAATGACCGAGTAATAAAATTTTCATTCTATAAAAATTACCGTATTTTGATACATGAGATTTTAGTAATTCTACCTGTTAAAAATAATCAACTAAAAAATAATTTAGTGAAAGAATAATATGAAAATTGGAATTACCTGTTATCCTACATATGGAGGGAGCGGAGTTGTAGCTACAGAACTTGGATTGGCTCTTGCTTCAATGGGGCACGAAGTACATTTTATTAGTTATGCAATACCTCACCGACTAACACGGTTTGTTAATAATGTTTTCTTTCACGAAGTTGAGACCAGCACCTATCCGCTTTTTGAACACTCGCTATATGATCTTTCGTTAACAAGTAAAATGCTCGAAGTAATTGAATACGAAGACCTGGATCTGATGCATGTTCATTACGCTATTCCACATGCAGTAAGCGCGTACCTGGCAAAACAGGTATGGGAAAAAGCCGGCAGAAAAATAAAATTTATTACAACACTTCATGGAACAGATATTACATTAATGGGACTTGAGCCAACATTTATGCCTCTTGTAAAATTCAGTATAGAAGAGAGTGATGGTGTAACCGCTGTATCGCGCTTTTTGAAGGAGAAGACTCTTACAAATTTCAATGTAAACAAAGAGATAGAAGTAATTTATAATTTCATAGATATTGAGAAGTATAAACCGGTTGAAGAAAAACCATTTTTGAAACACATTGCTTCTTGCGGGGAAAAGGTATTGATTCATACCTCCAATTTTCGAGTTGTAAAAAGAGTGACAGATACAATAAAAATTCTTGAAAAGGTAAAAAAAGAAATTCCGGTGAAGTTGGTTCTGATAGGAGATGGACCAGATCGTTCCGAATGCGAACGGCTCGCAAGAGATTTAGATCTTCAGAAGGATGTTTTATTTTTGGGTAAACAGGATGCAATTGAAGAGATACTAACTTCTGCGGATTTGTTTTTAATGCCTTCGCAATCGGAAAGTTTCGGTCTCTCTGCACTCGAAGCTATGGCTTGCGGAGTACCTGTTATATCTACCTCGGTCGGGGGATTACCCGAATTAGTTATCCATAATCAAACCGGTTACATTGCCGAAATTGGAGATATAGACCGGATGGCAAAATATACTATCGATTTACTGACAAATGAGAAAAAGTATAAATCCTTTGCAAAGAATTCACGGGAGAGGGCTGTAACTAATTTCGATAAGAATTTAATTTTGCCCCAATACGTTGAGTATTATGAAAAGGTATTAAACAGTTAATTGTTAAATACAAATTTCTCAAAGTTCTTGATCTTATTTTGTATTATCTAAACAGATTGACGTCCTATACTGATATAACTAAATCCAAGTTCTTTCATTTTTTCCGGTTCAAATACATTTCTACCGTCAAAGATCAAGTTAGTTTTAAGAAGTTTCTTAACAAGTTCAAAATCCGGATTCCGGAATTCATTCCATTCTGTTAGAATAAGTAATGCTTCAGCCTCTTTTAAAGCGTCATATTGATCGATAGCATAATGAAGAATATCATTCAAATAAAAGCGTGCATTATCAATTGCTGCCGGATCATAAGCAGAAATCTTTGCGCCAAGCTTAGCAAGTTCTTTAATAATTACAATTGATGGAGCTTCGCGCATATCGTCAGTATTTGGTTTGAATGATAATCCCCATACAGCAAACTTTTTACCGCTAATATTATTTTTAAAGTGATTTAATATTTTACTTACTATAACAAGCTTTTGAGATTTGTTTACCTCATCAACTACTTTAAGAATTTTCATTGGGGATTTATAATCTTGCGAGGTTTTTATCAATGCATTAACATCTTTAGGAAAACATGAGCCGCCATAGCCGATTCCAGGGAATAAAAACCTTTTACCAATCCTTGTATCCGAGCCCATTGCTTTGCGAACATTATCAACGTTAGCACCAACAACTTCACAAAAATTTGCGAGTTCATTCATGAATGTAATCCTCATCGCCAGATATGAATTGGATGCATATTTTGTAACTTCAGAACTTTCTGGATCCATCTCAAATATAGGGTTCCCCTGACGAACAAATGGTTCATACAATTCTCTCATTTTTTCAAAAACGTTTTGAGATTTTGCTCCTACAACAATTCTATCTGGCTTCATAAAATCTTCTACTGCAAATCCTTCTCGTAAAAATTCAGGATTAGATACAACTTCAAAATTTTTGACACCATGATTCTGAAGTATTTCAGTAGTTTTTCGTGCTGTTCCAACCGGTACAGTACTTTTATTAACTATTATTTTAATATTGGTTGAGCTCTCTTCACGTAAAATTTTCCCTATATCATTAGCCACACGAAATACATGCTGAAGATCTGCCGAACCGTCTTCGCCTTGTGGAGTTGGAAGGCAAAGAAAAATAATTTCCGAATTCATTACAGAAGTTTTCAAATCATCTGAAAATAGTAATCTCTTCTTTTCAATATTTCGATTGAATAGTATACCCAGACCGGGTTCATAAATCGGTACTATCCCTTCATTTAGTTTTCTCAATTTCTCATTATCATTATCAACGCAAATTACTTTGTTTCCCATTTCTGCAAAACATGTTCCTGTAACCAGACCAACATAACCACTTCCAATTACTGCAAGGTTCATCTATCCTCCCAAATATTAGTAGACAAAGTCTTTAGCAATCCGGTTGAATGGAGTTGCTTTCAAATCTTTTTCTGATACAACTGGATAATCAACTTTCCAATTTATATTTAATTGCGGATCATTATATAGAATTGCTCTTTCATTCTCTTTGCTATATAGCTCAGTACATTTGTAGCTGAAAATTGCATTATCGGACAACACAGAAAATCCATGTGCAAAGCCAGGGGGAATCCACAATTGAAATTTATTTTCTTCACTAAGTTCACATGAATAATATTTTCCGAAAGTTGGAGAACCAAAACGAATATCAACGGCAACATCCAGAACTTTTCCTAACAATACAGAACATAACTTTCCCTGTGCAAATGGAGGAGTTTGGTAATGTAAACCTCTAATAGTACCTTTTACAGATTTTGAGATGTTATCCTGAATAAAAGAAGTTTCAATTCCCCCTTCGATGTACTTCTTGTTATTGAAGGACTCATAAAAATAACCACGCAAATCTTCAAAGATATCCGGTTTGATAACAAGTAAACCTTCCAAATATGTTTTTTCAAATATCAAAATAACCTCTTAAAATTTTGGATTTTGATGCCAATTCCAAGCAGTAGAAATAATTTGATCGATAGAGAACTCCGGTTTCCAATTCAATAGTTTTTCTGCTTTGGTGAAATCCGCAACCAGAATTGCCGGATCCCCTGCCCGCCTTTCAACAATCTGGTAATTTATTTTTTTACCTGTAATATTAATCGCTCTATTAATTATATCAAGTACAGAGTTTCCAGCGCCGGTTCCAAGATTAATGATCTGTGAATCTCCAACTTCGTAAAGATAGTCAATTGCTTTAAGATGGGCATCTGCAAGGTCATTAACATGGATGTAATCCCGGATACATGTGCCATCATTGGTTGAGTAATCATTTCCAAATACAAATACCTTTTCCCTTTTTTGAAGTGCGGTTTCAAGAACAATTGGAATTAGATGAGGTTCAGGCAAATGACTTTCACCTATTAAACCGGAAGGATCAGCACCGGCAGCATTGAAGTATCGCAAGGATATGTACTTCATACCATAAGCATCATCAAAATCATTCAGGATTTTTTCAATTGTAAGTTTTGTGTTAGCATAAGGATTAATAGGATTGGATTTCTGATCTTCACTAATTGGAATTTTTTCGGGGTTGCCGTATATGGAACATGTGGAAGAGAAAACGAATTTGTTAACCCCAATTTCTTTACATGCTTTAATAAGATTGAAACTGCCAACTACATTGTTATTATAATACAAAAGAGGATTTTCGACGGATTCACCAACGTAAGCGAAAGCGGCAAAATGAACTACTGCATCGGGCTTATGAAATGACAATGCTTTTAACAAATTATCGTAATCAAGAATATCAATCTTTTCGAAAATTGCATTTGAATGAATTGCTTCTTTATGACCGCGGCACAAATTATCAATTACAACAACATCAATATTTTTTCCGGTTAGAAGATTTACAAAATGCGAGCCGATATATCCCGCACCACCGGTTACAAGTATTTTCAATACAACCTCTAATCAATGAATCACTCAAAAATACAAAAAATATTATTTTTCAAACCTTATGTTATACCTAAATATAATAATTAATTGCAGGTAGAATTAATTTCGATTAATTTGGGATTCAGAAATAGATAAATAGGAATTACATATGGCACAATTACCTAAGAGATTTGAAAGATTCTTAAAAGAATATCCGGAAGTAGCCGTTGCATATGAGAACCTTGGCGATGCTGTTCATAAACAGGGGCCGCTTGATGAAAAAACACGTGCATTAATAAAAATTGCTTTAGCTGCCGGATCAAAAATGGAAGGAGCTGTTCATGCTCAGGTTAGAAAAGCAGTTAAATTAAAATTAACAAAAGCTGAAATCCGTCAGGTCGCATTGTTATCAATTCCGACAATCGGATTTCCGGCGGCAATGGCTGTAATGAGCTGGATAGATGATATTCTGGATAAAAAAAAGGGTAAATAAATTTTGATCATTAAATCCGGGAATTATTCTTTTCAACCTCTAATTGATCCTAAAAGAATTATTGCAATTTGGGGATTCAGCGAAGCCGCATTAGGAGGAATTTTACACGCATTAAAAATTCCTTTGACAGGAATGTTTGTTGGTGGTGCAGCTGTTATTTTCATAACACTTCTTGCTCATTATTCTCAAAAAAAA
>JAGVBL010000237.1 GCA_020059785.1 Ignavibacteriales bacterium
GACTTAAGGTCGTTTACTTTTGAAAGGTCTTCTTCGAAAAGTTTTCGGGTTTCGGAAATTTTTGATAACATATCATATCCCGAGAATTTAAAAAATACCCTCTTGCATTATTTTTATTATGAAATACAAGAGGGTTGTCATTAATTCATTGCAAATTTAACAATATCAGCAAAAGCTTGTGGATTTTCTACAGCAAGGTTAGCAAGCAGTTTACGATTTATAAGAACTCCTTTTTCGTCCAGTGCATGTATTAATTTAGAATAACTGATACCGTGTTCTCTGGCAGCAGCATTAATTCTAATAATCCAGAGTGAGCGGTAGTTTCTTTTCTTAAGCTTACGATCTCTGTAAGCATGTACAAGGCCTTTTTCAACATGATGTTTAGCGACAGTAAGAACTTTACTGCGGGCACCCCAGTAGCCTTTGGCTTTTTTTAGTAACTTCTTGCGTCTTGCTTTGGACGCAACATGATTGACTGAGCGTGGCATATTTTACTTTTCTCCATTTATTGTAGCATTCTATTTACTCTCTTCTCATCAGCTTTTGAAACAAGAACGGATTTTCTTAATCCTCTTTTTCTTTTTGTTGATTTAGAAGTGAGAATGTGTGATTTAAAAGCTTTGTTACGTTTAATTTTACCTGAACCAGTTTTTCTGAATGTTTTACTGGCACCGCGATTACTTTTCATTTTTGGCATTATAACACCTATCTATTTTTTCTTTTTACCTTTAATTGGCGCAAGAATAGCTTGCATTGCTCTACCTTCAAATTTAGGTTCCTGTTCAACCTTTGCAACATCATCCAACCGTTCAATAAACCTCTTCAATAACGCTTCACCTAATTCTGTATATGCTAATTCCCTTCCTTTAAATATTACCGATACTTTTACTTTATTTCCTTCTTCAATAAAATTAACAGCATGTCTTGCTTTGAAATCGAAATCGTGTGTATCAGTATTAGGATGAAGTCGTATTTCTTTTAATACACTAACCTGCTGTTTTTTCTTTTGAAGTTTTTCTCTCTTTTGTTGTTCGTATGCAAACTTACCAAAGTCAATTATTTTGCAAACAGGAGGTGTTGCCTGAGGGGCAATTTCTACTAAATCCATACCGGATTCTTCCGCTTTTTTTAGAGCATCTTTAATCGAAACAATTCCTAATTGTTCTCCGTTTGCATCGATGAGTCTAACTTCAGGAATTCGGATTTCCTGGTTAACTCTAAATTTAACTTGAGTAATAAATTACCTCCTTAGTTATGATTAATTCTATTCTTTATTTCGTATAAAATCTGATTCTTAAACTCGGTTAGACTTATGCTCCCTTTATCGCCAACTTTATGCTGTCTAACAGAAACTGTACCGGATTCTTTTTCCTTTTCTCCAACAATTAACATATAAGGAACTTTTTGAGTTTCCCAATCGCGTATTTTGTAACCAATCTTTTCATTTCTTTGATCCAGTTCTACAATAATACCATCTTTAGAAAGTGATTCATGAACTTGCTTTGCATATTCAAAATGATTTTGCGATACAGGAACAACCGCAACCTGAACAGGTGCTAACCATGTTGGGAATGAGCCGCCATAATGTTCTATTAAAATACCCATGAAACGTTCAATAGAACCAAGCAAAGCACGGTGAACCATAAACGGACGATGTTCTTTTCCGTCCTCGCCAATATATTTCATCTCAAAACGTTCAGACATATTAAAATCAAACTGTATTGTGCTAAGCTGCCATTCGCGATTTAACGCATCTTTAATTTTAATATCAATCTTAGGACCGTAAAAAGCACCGCCGCCCTCATCAATTTCATAAGCAACCTTTTCTCTTGCAAGTGCATTCTTCAATGAGTTGGTAGCAATTTCCCATAAACTATCATCTCCAACAGAACCTTCTGGTTTTGTTGCAATAAAGAATTTCAAATCATTAAATCCGAATGCAAGAAGAATGCTTCTAGAGAATCGAAGCACTTCTATTACTTCATCTTCTATCTGTTCCTTTGTGCAGAAGATGTGAGCATCATCTTGAGTAAAACCGCGAACTCTAAGCAATCCATGAAGCACGCCGCTCTTTTCATAACGATATACAGTACCAAGTTCTGCCCAACGCAATGGAAGATCTCTGTAAGAGCGAAGTTTAGTTTTATAAATCATGATATGGAAAGGGCAATTCATTGGTTTTACATAATAATCCTGTTCATCAATATTCATTGGTGAGTACATGCTTTCTTTATAGAACCCAAGATGCCCACTTGTTTCCCAGAGCCAGCTTTTACCCATATGCGGTGAGTATAACAATTCGTATCCGTTATCGAGATGTTCTTTGCGCCAGAAAGTTTCTACAGTATTTCTAATTCTTGCACCTTTAGGATGCCAGTAGATTAATCCTGCTCCGGCTTCTTCATGAATACTGAATAGATCGAGTTGCTTACCAAGTTTACGATGATCTCTCTTCTTAGCTTCTTCTAAAAATAGTAGATAATCATCAAGCATCTTTTTCTTAGGAAAAGAGATGCCGTAAATTCTTTGCATCCGTTTATTTTTTTCGTCTCCCCGCCAATAGGAACCGGATACATTAAGAAGTTTTAAATACTTAATCTTACCAACATCCGGTATATGTGGACCGGTACATAAATCGGTGAACTCACCTTCGTCGTAAATACTTATTATTTCATTCTGATCATCTAATTCGCTAAGGATTTCTAATTTGTAGTTATCCCCTTTTTTCTCGAAGAATTTTACAGCTTCAGCTTTGCTTAGTTCAGTTCGCTTAAAGGGATTTTTCTTTTGAGAAATTTCAATCATCTTGTTTTCTATCTTAACCAGATCATCATCAGTTAAAGTAGAATTAATATCGATATCGTAATAAAAACCTGAATCAATAGCAGGGCCGACACCAAATTTTGCTTCTGGATAAATAGATTGAACAGCATGAGCCATTAAATGAGAAGTAGAATGCCAATAAGTTTCTTTACCTTGGTTTGAGTCGAAAGTAAAAATCTGTATAGAAGAATCTTTATTAACTTTAGTAGAAAGATCTTTTACTTCGTCATCAATTTTGGCAACAAGAGCATCATCAGCTAATTTAGATGAAATTTTTTGTGCAATCTCAAACGCACTAATTCCCTTTTCAAATTCTCTAACCGAGCCATCGGGTAATGTTATTTTTATTTTTTCCATATCAATTTCAAAGTCAAAAAAAA
>JAGVBL010000078.1 GCA_020059785.1 Ignavibacteriales bacterium
AATAATTATTATTCACGGTGCAAATGCTGCAAGAGATGAATTGGCTGAAAAAATAGGTTTCGAGAAAAAAGTTGTTACATCACTTTCAGGTTACGATTCGGTACTTAGCGACGATATTACAATTGATCTGATGATGATGACTTATGCCGGGTTGAAGAATAAAAGAATTGTAGAACTTTGTCAGCAGCACGGTATTAATGCAGTTGGTTTATCGGGTCTGGATGGAAAGGCTATCCAGGGTAAACGTAATAGTGGAATAAAAGTTAGAGAAGGTGGTAAAACTCTTTTACTCAGGGATTATTCCGGTAAGCCGAAATCAATTAATAAGGGTCTTCTTAATCTGCTGCTCGATAACGGCTATACTCCTGTTTTAAGCGTTCCGCTTATAGACGAAAACAATTTTGCTATTAATTCCGAAAATGACGATATACTCGCTCTCTTGCAGTTGGAGTTCAATGCGGACAAAGTTATTTCTCTTATAGAAGAGCCAGGATTTCTACTGGATAAGAACGATCCTTCAACACTTGTTCCTAACCTTTTGAAAGAAGAACTTGAAGCAATGGAACAAAAAGTTGATGGAAGAATGAAAAGAAAAATTCTTGCATTAAGAAAATTATTTGAATCGGGAAACACTACCGTAATTTTAAGCGATGGTAGAACAGAACACCCGATAATTGACGCACTAAATGGAAAGGGGACCATAATAAAATGAAAGATTACAAATCATTAATTGAGCAATATGAAGTTGACGTTTACCCGCGCCGTGATGTAGTACTTGTAAAAGGTAAAGATGCCCGTGTGTGGGATGATAAAGGGAATGAATATATCGATATGGCTGCTGGAATTTCTGTTGCTAACATCGGTCATGCTAACAGTAAAGTTGTTGAAGCTATTTCACAACAAGCAGCAACACTTATTACATGTCCCAATACATTTTATAATGATGCAAAAGCAATCTTTCTTGAAAAGTTATTCAGTATTGTTCCTAAAAATCTAACCCGTGCATTTTTAACAAACAGCGGAACAGAAGCAATTGAAGCGGCAATAAAATTCGCACGACTCAATACAAAGAAGACGAAAATAATTGCTGCTATGAAAGGGTTCCACGGAAGAACATACGGTGCATTAAGTGCAACTTATAAAAAAGAATATCGAGATGGATTTGAACCGCTTGTACCGGGGTTCGATTTCGTTCCTTATAATAATTTCGAAAAAATTGTTCAATTAGCAGATGACGATACAGCAGCAATAATTCTTGAACCGATTCAGGGTGAGGGGGGAATTAATATCGGTCAAAAAGAATATTTCAAGAAAGTTAGACAGCTTTGCAGCGAAAAAAATATTCTTCTCATAATTGATGAGATACAAACCGGTTTCTGTCGCACGGGTAAATTATTTGCAATAGAACATCTTGGAATTGAAGCAGATATGATGACCCTTGCTAAATCAATTGCAGGGGGTTTCCCTATGGGTGCACTTTTATGTTCCGATAAAATTACTGTTGAAAAAAGTAAGCACGGTTCTACATTTGGCGGTAATCCACTGGCATGTGCAGCCGGAAACGCTTCAATCGATTTTATGATTGAATCAAAACTTTGGGAACAAGCAGAAGCTAAAGGGAAATATCTCAAAGAAAAACTTGAAAAACTCTCCCTCTCTAAAATACGAGAAATCAGAATTGTTGGATTAATGATCGGCATCGAATTAAAAGAAAAAGTTCAGCCGTATCTGGAAGAATTGTTAAAAAGAAAAATAGTTGCATTACCGGCCGGAACTACTGTACTAAGAATGTTACCGCCTCTTGTAATAAGCTATGAGGACTTAGATAAAGTAGCTAAGGAATTAGAGGATATATTAAAGTAATTTAGAATTACGGCTCAATCCGGTAAATTAATTTCGTAATGCTAACAAGATTCTTTGACTTTATAACCCCTTTTGGATTATTTTTCAATCCAAAATTATTCCGTTATTGATATGATTCTTAATTACATACCTATTTTTTTAGTCCTTTTAGTTGCAGCCGTAATTGCCGGGGCTATTGTATATTCTTCCAAATTATTCGGTCCATACAGACCCAATAAAATAAAGCAGCTTTCCTACGAAAGCGGTAAAAATCCAGTTGGTACTACCCATGAACGAATTTCAATTAAATATTATCTTGTTGCAATGCTCTTTATCATTTTTGATATAGAGGTAATTTATGTTTATCCATGGGCAGTGCAATTCAAATCCCTTTATGCCGAATTTGGAATTTTTGCATTTATACCGATGTTTATATTCTTAGTTGTACTCGAACTTGGATTCCTTTATATCTTTGCGAAAGGAGGGTTAAAATGGGATTAGAAGCTAAATTACAACAGGATGGATTTATAACTACAACAATAGATTCAATTATTGCGTGGGCGCGTAAAAGTTCTGTTTGGCCTATGCCGATGGGAATATCATGTTGTGCAATTGAAATGATTGCCGCTGCAGACCCCAAATACGATTTAGCACGGTTCGGTTCCGAAGTAATGCGTTTTACTCCACGTCAATGCGACCTTATGATTGTTGCTGGAACTGTTACATATAAAATGGCTCAGGTTGTAAGAAGAATCTACGATCAGATGCCTGAACCCAAGTGGGTTATTGCAATGGGCGCATGTACTTCATCTGGAGGAATGTACCGTTCATATTCTGTTGTTCAGGGGATTGATCAATTTCTTCCGGTTGATGTTTATACTGCCGGTTGTCCGCCAAGACCAGAAAATTTAATTAATGCTGTTATGACTATTCAACAGAAAATATCTAAAACCAGGGCAAGAGATTTTCAGGATCAGCCTTTTGATAATACTATAATTACAAATAACTGATATGGAAATGAAAGAACTTATTGTAGAAAAATTAAAAAAGAATTTTGGTGAGTTTGTTCAGGAAGTTACCGATTTCAGAAACGATCTTTCGATTACCATTGCAAGTAATAAAATAGTTGATGTTGCTAAAATTCTTAAAGAAGATCCCGAACTTGAATTTGTTATGTGCAAAGATGTAACAGCTATTGATTGGGCTACGCGTAAAAACAGATTTACGGTTGTCTATCATATCTATTCATTTAAGAACAATATTACTCTGCGGATTAAAGCCAATATTGCAGAAGAGAGTCCGGCTATCGAGTCCGTTACTTCTGTATGGCCCAGTGCTAACTGGTATGAGCGGGAAACATATGATATGTATGGAATAGTATTTAAGAATCATCCTGATTTAAGAAGAATGTATATGCCTGAAGGATTCCAGTATCATCCATTAAGAAAAGAATTCCCGGTATTAGGCATACCCGGTTCATTGCCATTACCCGGGAAAATTTAATTTATGGAACAAAGACCTACAGTATATTCCGACGAAAAACTTTTTAAGAAACTCCTCGAAGATAAGAACATCACTATTGAAGATGCTCTTGAAAATGAGATGGTAATTAATATGGGTCCCCAGCACCCGGCTACTCATGGAGTATTACGACTTGTACTTAGACTTGATGGAGAAACAGTTCTTTCTGCTTTACCCGAACTTGGTTATTTGCACCGCGGATATGAAAAGATGGCAGAGGAAATGAGTTATATTGAATTTATTCCTCACACAGACCGGCTCGATTACACCGGAACTATGTGCAATAATGTTGCATATGTTTTAGCAGTTGAAAAACTATTAGGTATCGAAGCACCAAAACGTGCTCAATACATTAGAATGATGATTGCAGAATTATCCCGTCTTGCTGCTCACATGGTAGCAATCGGAACTTATGCAATGGATGTTGGTGCGGTTACAATGGTAATGTGGACATTCCGTGAAAGGGAAAAGATACAGGATATTTTTGATCGCCTTGCCGGTGCAAGATTTACAACAAGCTATACAAGAATTGGCGGTGTTGCTTCCGATGCTGATTCTGTAACGCTTAAAATGGTTCGCGATTTTCTGGATCAGTTCCATTCCGCTCTGGATGAGATGGATAAACTTCTCCTCAGCAATAAAATTTTTATTGATAGATTAGAAGGTATTGGTGTTCTTTCTAAAGAAGATGCTATTGCTCTCGGTATAACCGGTCCTAATCTTCGAGCGTCAGGCGTTGAATATGATGTACGAAGAGCAAAACCGTATCTGTTTTATAATGAAATGGATTTTAAAATTCCTACTTACACAGATGGAGATTGCTTAGCAAGATACTGGCTTAGAGGTGATGAAGTTAGAGAAAGTGTTAAAATTCTATATCAGATTTTAGATAAGATGCCGCAAGGTGAAATTTTAGCAAACGAACCGAAACATACACTTGCTCATAAAGCAGAAATTTATACCAAGATGGAAGAACTGATTCATGATTTTATGATTATAAATTATGGAATCAATCCTCCTGTTGGCGATGTATTTTTCTCTGCCGAAAATCCGAAAGGGGAATTAGGATTTTATATTGTGAGCAACGGTTCGGGTCATCCATGGAAGATGAAGATAAGATCACCATCGTTCTGTAATCTTCAGGCTATTGCCCAGCTCTGTAAAGGCGCAATGATTTCTGATGTAATTGCTATTATTGGAAGTTTAGACCCTGTAATGGGAGAAGCGGATAAGTGATCATTAAACTTGAGCATGATCAAGAGCAAGAACAAGATCAAGAGCAAGATCAAGAGCAAGAGCAAGAGCAAGAGCAAGATCAAGATTAATAGAAATATTTAATTAAATCCAGATAAGTATTATGACATTCAAATTCACAGAAGAAAATTTAGCAAGGATTGATAAAGCGCGTAAAAAATATCCGACAGCACTCGCTGCTGTAATGGATACAGTATATATCGCTCAGGAACAGAATGGATATATAAGCACAGAAGTAATGGAAGAAATTGCTAATGTTCTTGGAATTGATAAAGTAAATGTGCTTAGTGTTGTTACATTCTATACAATGTATCATACTAAACCGATGGGTAAATATCACGTCCAGGTATGTACCAATGTTTCTTGTATGCTGCGCGGTGCTTATGAATTATGGGATAGAGTAAAAAATAAATTAGGTATTGATAATATGCAGGTAACCGCAGACGGAAAATTTTCTCTGGAAGAAGTTGAATGTATGGGCGCTTGCGGGTATGCTCCAATGATTTCAGTAAATGAAGATTATTACGAAAATCTAACTAAAGAAAAAGTTGAAGAAATTCTGGAATCCTTAATATAATGGAAAGAATTGTTCTACCCGGAATACCGGATCTAAATCAAATTGAAGTATATCTTTCTAACGGCGGTTTCGAAGCGGCAAAGAAAGCTTTAACCCAAACACCAGATGATGTAATTGATCAGGTTAAAAAGTCAGGTTTACGCGGAAGAGGCGGAGCTGCATTTCTAACTGGTTTGAAATGGAGCTTTATGCCGAAGTCAACAAATTTGCCAAAGTATCTCTGCATAAATGGTGATGAAAGTGAACCGGGTTCATTTAAGGATAGACAGGTTTTTGAGGATAATCCGTTTCAACTTATCGAAGGTGCGATAATAACATGTTATGCTATCGGTGCAAAGGTTGCGTATTTATATATCCGCGGAGAATATCATAAGTGGATTAAGCTGATGCAGAAAGCCGTTGATACAGCGTATGAACGCGGTTATCTCGGCGAAAAAATGAAATCGACTTTCGGTACTGACTTCAGCTGCGACTTATATATTCATAAAGGTGCCGGTGCTTATATATGCGGCGAAGAGTCGTCATTAATGAATTCTATCGAAGGTCATCGTGGTTACCCGCGTGTTAAACCTCCGTTCCCGGCTCAAAAAGGTTTATGGGGATGCCCAACCACAATTAATAATGTAGAGACAATAACAAATGTCCCTCCGATAATTTCCAAAGGATGGGAATGGTTTTCTAAAATAGGCGCACCGAAGCATCCCGGTACATTGTTATACGGAATAAGTGGACATGTTAATAAACCGGGTGTTTATGAATATCCTACTGGAATGCTTTTAACGGAATTGATTTATGAAGTTGCCGGTGGCGTTCCCGGAAATAAAAAAATTAAATGTGTTATACCGGGCGGTTCTTCTATGCCTCCATTACGCGGAGATAAACTTGAAGGTGTAAGAATGGACGCCGAATCGTTAAAGGAAGCTGGATCTGCAGTAGGTACTGCTGGTATTATGGTTATGGATGAAGATACGAATCTATTAAAGGTATTAATCCGTATTGCACATTTTTATCATCACGAAAGCTGCGGTCAGTGCACTCCATGCCGTGAAGGAACCGGATGGATGGAAAAAACACTTCATAGAATTTTAGAAGGACATGGTACATCGAAGGATCTCGATCTATTGATAAGTGTTGCAAATAATATTGAAGGCAATACAATTTGTGCCCTTGGTGATGCCGCCGCATGGCCGGTTAAATTTATGATTGAAAGATTCAGAGATGAATTTGAAACTTATGTTAAGAAGGATGTTACTATTCCGGTTCCTAATAAAGTCCACTCGATGAGGCAGACTACCGTACCGCTTGCAGATATACAAAAGTAAAATTTTACAATATTGATTGTAAAAAAGCCCCATTAAGGGGCTTTTTTATTGTCTGCTAATGATGATAGCAGATTGAAAAGGAATTCTTTCATTATGATTATCACTCCAGTGAAGGTCATCCCGATGTAAATCTGGATCTGCGAATTAACGATGTGCACTATGTACTCAGATTCCGGCATTCGCTGGAATGACAGAGAGCAATTGTCATCCCGATGAAAATCGGGATCTATGGTTTAACAGTCTGTTATGTTCCCAGATTCCGGGTCAAGCCCGGAATGACAGAGCGAAAAGGAATGCAAA
>JAGVBL010000265.1 GCA_020059785.1 Ignavibacteriales bacterium
CAAGAAATCTTCGTTATTATTATTTGGAATCGTTAAGCAGGAAAATGAATTGTGATAAGATTGTAACGGCACACAATCAGAGCGATAATACAGAAACGGTTCTCTTAAATCTTATTAGCGGAACCGGTTTAAATGGAATTGCCGGAATTCCTATTGTTAGGAATAATATTATCAGACCATTGTTAAGTCTTTCCAAAAAAGAAATTGTTGATTACCTAAAAAATAGTAAGATTCCTTTCCGGATTGATTCTTCGAATCTTAAATCGGATTATAGAAGAAACTTTTTACGTAATGAGATAATACCGCAACTTAAAAAAAATATCAATCCATCTATTGATCAGTCGGTTTTCCGTTCAGCTAAGATACTGGAAAGCACTCTACCAGAAATAAGAAAACAGATTGAAAAGAAGTCAAACCGATATTTCGATTATAAAAATGACAGACTTACTATTGATAAAAAACTTTTTGAAGATTTTGAAGAAGGAATTGCCGGTGATGCGCTAATAAAAGCGGTAAGAAATAATTTTAGCATTGACTTAGGATACAATGATTATAAAAAATTATACCGTCTCGCTCTTCAACATAAAGGTAAGACCGTTCAGCTTGGTGCTGGATTGGAAGCTGTTAAAGAAACCGGTTTTATTTTATTGAAAAAAGAGACTGTTCAAAAAAGAAAATCAACAGTAGAGTTTCTTCCTGATTTTGAAACGGAACTCTTTGGTAAAACAGTTGGTATTGAAAAATGCAGACGAACAGATATAACAATAAATAATAAAAGGGATGTAGAATTTGTAAATGCAGATAAGTTGCAAGGTATGTTTATATTACGTAAGTGGAAAAATGGCGACAGGTTTATTCCTCTTGGAATGAATAATTTCAAAAAGGTTTCCGACTTTTTAACAGATTCAAAAGTAAGCTCGGTCGATAAAAAAATCAGCTTGTTTTAATTAACGGGAACAATATTGTCTGGATTGTAGGTTTAAGAATCGACGATCGTTTTAAAATTAATTCACAAACAAAAAAGATTTATAAACTATGGGTACAATCAAAACGTCAGATAAAGACGAAATAATCATTGGAACGGAAAAATTTGTCCCGATGTTATCAGAAGTAGAAATCCAAAAAAGGATTGCCGAACTGGGCAAAGAAATTTCTGAAGAATATAAAACCAAACTCCCAATTTTTATTGGAATTCTTAACGGTTCTTTCATGTTTATGTCCGATCTGATGAAAAATGTAAATATCAATTGCGAAATAGACTTTTTTAAGCTCTCCAGTTACGGTGATGAAAAAATATCATCGGGTAAAGTTAAGCTTGTAAAAGATTTGAATGCGGATATTACAGACCGGCATCTGATAATTGTTGAGGATATTGTCGACTCCGGTTTATCAATAAAATACGTTGAAGAAATGATTCAGTCTCATAATCCGGCAAGTATGAAGGTTGTAACACTTTTATTGAAACCGGAGAGTTTAAAATATGAGGTCAAAATTGATTATATTGGCTTTAAAATTCCGAATAAATTTGTAATCGGGTACGGTTTAGATTATGCACAAAAGTACCGTAATCTAAGCTCAATCTATGTATTAAGCGAATAATGGAGAATTACGAGAAAAATGTTAAATAGATTTGAAAAATTATTTATGGCAGATTCAGAAAAACCGAATCAGAGAAATCAGAAGAAACCGTTAGGAGGAGGACCTCAAAAACCAGATGGCGATTTTGATTGGTCTAAAATAATTCGAACTGTTTTTAGCTGGGGCGCTGTTATTATTGCTGCTGTAATTATTATGCAGTTTATGCGGTCTGGAACAACAGGTGCTGTTGAGGTTACTTACGATGTTTATGAAAAATTCCTCGAAGCTCAAAAAATTCACGAAGTAAAAGTTGTTAAATCTGATATCAATGACTACCGCCTCGAAGGTAAATTGAATGAAAAACAAATGGTATCTATTAAAGGTACCGATGTTTCTGTTAAGGAATTCATCGTTACATTCGATCAATCGATTATTGAAGAAAATATAAAAGTCTGGAAAGAAAAAGGAATTAAGTACACATTCATTAAAGAATCTAACGAGTGGATGACCGTATTAATCGGATTTCTACCTTGGATTATTTTATTTGCAGTATGGATGTTTATTTTCAGGAGAATGCAAGGCGGTGCCGGCGGAACACGTGGAATTTTTAACTTTGGAAAGAGCAAAGCAAAACTGATTTCGGAATCAGCTATAAAAGTTACCTTTAAGGACGTGGCGGGAGCCGATGAAGCTAAACTTGAACTCGAAGAGATTATTGAATTCTTAAAAGAACCAAGCAAATTTCAAAAACTTGGCGGCAAAATTCCGCGTGGTGTTTTACTATTAGGACCTCCGGGAACCGGAAAAACTTTATTAGCAAGAGCAGTTGCCGGCGAAGCCGGGGTTCCATTCTTCTCAATTTCTGGTGCCGATTTTGTTGAGATGTTTGTTGGTGTTGGAGCCAGCCGTGTTCGTGACCTATTTGAACAGGGTAAAAGAAACGCTCCCTGTATTGTATTCATTGATGAAATTGATGCTGTTGGTAGGCACAGAGGCGCCGGGTTAGGCGGCGGACATGATGAACGTGAACAAACATTAAATCAGTTGCTTGTTGAAATGGATGGATTCGAACAGAACAGCGGTGTTATAATTATTGCAGCTACTAACCGTCCTGATGTACTCGATCCCGCATTATTAAGACCCGGTAGATTCGATAGACAGGTTGTTGTTGATAGACCTGATGTAAAAGGTAGAGAAGGAATTCTAAAAGTTCATACAAGAAAAATTCCTTTAGATATTGACGTGGACTTAGCTGTACTTGCTAAAGGTACACCTGGATTAGCCGGTGCTGAAATTGCAAATCTTGTTAATGAAGCTGCTTTACTTGCCGCACGTAAGAATAAAAAGAAAGTTTCGATGGAGGATTTTGAAGAAGCAAAAGATAAAGTAATGATGGGAATGGAACGGAAGAGCATGATCATTTCCGAAGAAGAGAAAAAGATTACAGCTTATCATGAAATTGGACATGTATTGGTAGCAAAAATGCTTCCTGAAGCTGATCCAGTTCATAAAGTAACAATCATTCCTCGTGGAAGAGCACTTGGTGTTACTACTTATCTTCCGGTCGATGAAAAACATACATACTCAAAAAACTATCTTGAAGCGATGATTACATATGCATTGGGCGGTCGTGCAGCAGAAAAAATTGTATTTAACCGTTTTACTACCGGTGCCGGTAATGATATTGAAAAGGCAACTAATATTGCACGTAAAATGGTTTGCGAATGGGGAATGAGCGAGAAGCTTGGTCCTATTGCATATGGTGCAAAGGAAGAAGAAATATTCTTAGGTCGTGAAATTACCAAACATAAAGATTTTAGCGAACAAACAGCACAGGAAATCGATTCTGAATTGAAGAAAATAATTATTGAAGGAATGACACGTGCTGAAAAAATTCTTTCTGAAAACGTTGATTTACTTCATAAACTTTCTAAAGAATTATTAGAACGTGAAATTCTTGATTCGGATGAAATTGAAAAAATTATAAGAGGTGAAGAACTCCCGCCTGTTAAAAAGAATGGAGCTAATGAAGTAAAAGAAAGTAATGGTCACGAACTTCCGGAACATGTAAAATCATTATTGGAAGAGAAAAAGAAACGGGGGTCTGATAAGCCGGCTGAAAAGACTGATGGTAGCAACTGATAGAGCGACTATAGATTATCAAAGCGAAGTTTTAAGAAAGGCAATTCACCTTTGTTCCCTTTCTATTCCGGTTATCTATTACTTTATTACACGTGAACTGGCTCTTACTATTCTAATCCCTTTAACCATCTTATCTTTAATTCTGGATCTTGGTCGGTATTACTTTAAACCATTCAGCGATTTTTTTTATAAATTTTTTGGTTTTCTACTCCGGCGTCACGAAAAGGATGAAAAAAGGAAAAGTTTGAATGGTGCAACTTACGTTTTAATTTCTGCAGTAATTGTAGTTTCTTTTTTCCCTAAAGTATTTGCCGTAACTGGATTTGCAGTTTTAATTATTGGTGATATTGCTGCTGCATTAATCGGTAGAAAATTCGGACAGACGCAATTTTTATTAAAAAGTCTGGAAGGAACAATCGCATTTTTTGTTTTTTCCTGTATAGTTATTTTATTCACACCTAAAATTGAAGGAAATATTACTGAGTTTATAATCGGTTTTATTGCAGTTGGAGTTGGCGCCATTGCAGAAAATATTTCAACAGGATGGGCAGATGATAATTTAACAATTCCCGTTTCCATTGGGGTTACAATGTGGATTCTTTACTCCGTTCTTCTACCCAATTTAGCGCTTACTCTTCCTAATGTTCCAAATTAAATGAAACAAATAAAAAACTGAATTAGTATAAGCAGAAAAATTGAAAAAACTATGAAAAAACAAGAAACAATTTTCTTATCTAATAACCATATAAAGTTTTTTATTATACTCCTCATTTCAATTGCAGCCTTTATCTCGTGCGGGGAAGCTCAAAAACCGGCGGTCGGTCAGGAAGACGAAATAATTGTTTTTGCTGATTCAACCGAGTTTTATAATCTGGAAAATTCACTATTGACTGTTTTTGGGAAGATAATTTACACTCCACAACCCGAAAATTTATTCGTATTGACGCGAAAAGATATTTCGGAACTTGAAAAATACCGTACAAGAAAAAATATTATAATGATAGCTCCACTAAATTCTGGTTCCGATGTAAGTAAATATATTAATGGAATGCTAAGCGGTGATGTTAAAAATCTAATTAATTCCGATTCAATAACAGTAATAAATAAATATGATCTTTGGGCCAGGAATCAATTATTGATGATTATAACCGCACCAACAATAGAAAAACTAAATCAGAAAATTTTAAGTGAACATGAAAATCTTCTGCATTATTTCCAGAAAATTTCCGATGAAAGATTATTCCAGAGTCTTTACAACGAAAAATTTGAAAGAAAAGATATTGAGGCCAAATTTTTAAAAGAATACGGCTGGATGATTTATGTCCAATCGGATTTTTACCTGGCGTTGGAAAAACCTGAAGATAATTTCGTGTGGTTAAGGCGTTCACCCGGAACAGATATGGAGAGATGGATTTTCGTTCACTGGATCGATAATGCATCACCGACAATGCTTAACCGTGATTCTATCTATACCATAAGAAATAAGGTTACATCAAGATACTACAGGTCTTCAGATGATGCGAGCCATGTTGAAATTTCTGATGATTACAAAACAACTCTTGAAGTTAATTTCCTCGGGCGGTACTCACTTATGACTCAAGGTCTGTGGCGAATGAATGATGGTTCGATGGGAGGACCCTTTATTAATTACACTTTTTACGATCAGCCGACAAAGAGAATCTATATGCTTGATGGTTCAATTTATGCACCAAAGTATTATAAGAAAAAACTTATTCAACAGGTTGATGTTATTTTACAATCATTCCTTACCGAAAGGGAAGTTAAGAAGGAAGTTAAAGAAGACTTAATGAAGCAGCTGAAGTAATCAACCTTCTGTTATCTTTATCATCTTAGAAATTTGTTCAGGAATTATAAACTCCGGTAATGTCTTCCGGAGTTTATTGTAATATGCAATTGCCTTATCTCTCTTATTCCAGTTTAACTCATACAAGATTCTGTAGGAAAGCATTCTGCCAATAGTATCTTCAATAAAGTTTGTGTACCGGTTTTTATTTTTCGGCAATCGGATTGAAAAATTTGGTGCCGGGGCTTCAACATATTCATTGCTCTTTACTGCCTTAAAAAGAAACAGATGCGGAACAAGCTGATATCCATCCGGTAAACTGAATTCACC
Source organism: Ignavibacteriales bacterium (assembly GCA_020059785.1). GTDB lineage: Bacteria > Bacteroidota > Ignavibacteria > Ignavibacteriales > Melioribacteraceae > DSXH01. The sequence continues at coordinate 5,855 of JAGVBL010000265.1, forward strand.
GCGTTGAATTTCGTTTGCGAATAATTCTAACCCGACATAAAAATCTCTATCGGCGTTTTGAGATACAAGCCTTGTCATTACATTCCTGTAATTCACTTCAAGCAAGTTTGGGTCAAACTTCCCCCCGCTTTCGAATGGTTGTAATGAAGCAAGAAATTTATCCGCTTCACTTTCAACATGTCTAATTATCAACGGATAGTTCCTTTTCAATTGGTTATAATACCATGAACGCCTCAGCAATTCTTTATCAATAACTACAACATCTTTTCTGAAGTTTTCTACAAACTGGTAATAGTAAGAAGCTGATATAAAATAATCCCATTGATAAGAAAAAATAATAGAATTCTTTTCAACACTGTTAAGTATATTCTTGGTGTAATCTTCAAAGACGTACTGATCGTTTTGATCGACCGAACTGTAATTTGTAAAAAGAGGAATAAACCCGATAAAAGAAAAAATAACAATTACTCTGTCATTTATTTTGAATCTATTCTTAACTTCGTTCAAAATAAACATAACACCTATGGAAATTAAAATACCTATTAATATAAAATTGAACAGGAAATATGAATCGATATCAACAATGTCGTAATTAATTGAATAGAGAAGTGCAACAACAAATGATGCTGTAATTAAACCAGCCATTTTTTTGTTTACTTTGAAAATGAATCCAAGCCCTGTTAATGCAAGCAAAAGACCCGGAACTGTAAATTCTGCTGGAAGATTATTTAAGAAATAAGCAAATTGTTTTTTTGCTGCATCAATTGAAGAGAAGAGCCACACCTGATATTGTTTGCCGGTGATGTGCCTTAAAAAGTTTTCGGCATTTAACGGATTACCCCAATTTATTTCAGGATTAGTTGAAGCTCTTAAAGGTAAATAGGCGTAAAGTAGAATTAATAAGGGAAGAGAAGAAATAAATGCAACAGCAATTTTAAGAAGTGATTTTTTATTAAATCTTTCTTTCCTGAAAAATAAAATTGCAGCAAAAGGGAGTGTTAGAAGTGTA
>JAGVBL010000114.1 GCA_020059785.1 Ignavibacteriales bacterium
GTAAAGCTTTCTTTTCGTCTTCAAGTTTGTTTTCGATGACTGCGACGATATTATGATTTAAGTCTTGCAGAATGATGTCTGGTTTAATGCTGCTTATTCCGGGGAACTCAGACTTTTGTTCAGGGGTTAATTGGTATTCTTGCTGATAGAGAAGAGTATCGCCTTGTTTCCAGCCGATAGCAGTAAGTTTGAATATTATTTGTAGATCAACAGTTGTAGCTTCGTTTACTGTAAGCATATTGAAATATGTTTTGATATCAGTGTGAGGTGTTGCCCCCACAGTTTAAGTATATTTTAGAAAACTATTTCAGATCCAAAGTCCCAAAAGTCTCAGTATGCTTGCAGCTAATATCTATGATGCTAAACTTGGGATTACTCTGTTGTTTAATAATTTCAAACGCTTTAAGACTTTCCGTATCCGAAGTAACATAATATTTTATATTCGGCTCAACATCGGCTTGAGCAAAGAGTTTAGAATCGTTCGGAATTAATAATCTGTCTTTGAAATCAACTTTGCCGGATTTTCTAGCTTCAAAAAGAACCTTTGCGAATTCACCGGTTCTCTTGGAATGATTTATGTTGAAGGGAAGTATCTGAAGATTTTTTAAAGGCAATTGATCAACCGAACCACCAACGCAAAATTCAGCAATACTGATAGTAGAAATCACCAAATTGATTTCTTTACTAAGGAAGTATTGATAATATCCATCAGCATTTTCAAAAAATTTATCCTTTTCATTAAGGAAACGAATAAAGAAACTGGTATCAAGAAGAGCGCTTTCAGACATTATAGCCTCTGATTTCTTTCAGCCATTCATCAGGGTCAATATTTGTCAACCAGTTCATTGCTCTTTGGCGTAAATCCTTAAGATATTTTTCATCGTATTTTTTATTGTAATCAATGAGATCGAGAAAACGAAGACTGCTTTTATCAATTTCGCCGGTTTCAGAATTTTGCTTACCAACAGCTCTAATTCCAAATGTTTTGTAAAGTAAATTTTCTTCTCTTTCTGCCAAAAACTTTTGCGGAGTTTCTATATAAACGGTTCCAAGTTCTTCGGTAACTATATGAATGTTTGCTTTATCTTTGCCGCCGGCATTTGTAATTTTTCCGTAGAAATAAAATTCCGCATCTGCCCAATATGAAGTGTTGCGCACGAAGTGAGTAGAAGTATCTATCTTGAGATTATTTGTTTCCGTCAAAGAAGTAGTGATATTAAAAGTATAGTCTTTTTTTATGGCTGTTTCTTGAAAAGCTTCAATTGCTTTTGCGGTATTGAGATCGAGGAAATCTATGTTTTGATGAGTGGAAATGGACGCAATAATAGCATTGAAACCGATTACCGCTTGTATGCCGGTTTTGAAAATATGTCTTACCGAACCTTCTTCAATTTTGTAACTAATAATTGGGCGTTCTTTTTTATCGCCCGGGAATAAAAGATTTTCCGCGTGTTCAATAATTGGAATAACTTCGCGAATATCGTAAGTATCCGGTTTAAGCTCTAGATTTCCTTTTGAGCCGGTTATTCTAATCTCTATGTAGCCAAGTTTATCCATATTTGCAATTTAACAAAATTCTGTAACTGAAATACAACTAACTGATTTTACTTATTGATTATTTTCTTCTCCCCATACTTCTGCTAATATCTTATCGATTTTTTGTTGGGATTTATCTTTCATTATTTTTAAGTCATCCAATACTCTCATTTGAGAATTGATCTCAGATAAAATAAGTTGTTGCTTTTCAATATTACCAATAAAAGGGACCTTAAAACCCATCATATAATCTTGAGAAACCTTAACCATTGTAGGAGAGGAACCCTCAGGAACATTGCCAAAATATTTTCTTCCAAGTTCTGAATTAAAACATAGAACTGCAAATTCCGGAAGTATCATTTGAGAATTAAACTTAACTCTCGTTAGAAGATCAGGGAAAACTATTTTGTCTTTAGGAGTCTTTGCTATAGCAGCTAATGCTACCAATTCTTTCGTATTTCCTCTGCTGTAAAAAAAATCGTCTTCTTCAACAAAAAAGTTAGAAATATCTGCTCGATCTTCATCCGTATATTTGATAGCATTAAAATCGATTACTCCATTTTGAAGACAACTTATTGAAAGAACAGCTTGCTTATTCCCCTTACATACTGGAGACCAACCATTTTTTGTAGCCACAACTGCTGTTCCTATCGGTCGTAATTCACTTTTATCGATGTAATCTGTTAAATTAATCCTCCAGTTTTTGAGAATTACTTCAACACCTTCAATAATCGCTCTCTGCTTATCAAGTTTATCAACAATTTCTTTTTGTTCTTCTATAGAAGGGAGCGGAATCATATAATTCAAATAGAAATCAGCGCCTTGTTCATTCTTGATCCCTTTATTCTTTAGTTCATTAAGTTGATCAAGAAAATTTTTTGTTCTAAGTATATAAACTAAGTATTCTGGTAAAACATCATTTTTATTAATTGAATAAACTTGATAATGCGTTGAACAAACTAAATCTTTTTTAGCAATAGCAACTGCTCCTTGATGAACATTTATTTTTGATGTAACTAAATCACCTTTATTAGCTTTGTATAAATCCATTCCGGTTTCTTTCACTTCCCGAAAATGAAGTAACCCATCAGCAAATGAAATTTTATCTACTATTTCCAGATCAGCTTTATAATCTTCCTTTTTGATCTTATCGTATTTAGGTATGAGAAGATTTTCAAGCTTTTCTAGCGAATACTTCTTTTCTCTTTGAAGAAGAGTTTTGAGATTTGCCAAGTGTGGTGTTGAATTAATGAAATCATCACTAATTCGGAATAAAAATTCTCTGGCGATATCTAGTTCTAAAGAATTATGCGGATCGAGCAATGATAAATACTTAATTGCATTTTCCGGAGAATCATTTAGTAAATGAGAATAAATTTCATCTAAAGAAAGAGTTTGATTTCCATTTATTCCGTCAACAATATCTTTCCATGTTTGCAGTTCATCTTCCGTAAGATTGCTTTTATAATTGCTAAGGTTAAATGAATATGAATGAGCTTTTTCAATGCGGCTGGCAATTTCATTTTCAATCTTGCTTTGGAGGATTTCATCGAACTGTAAAAACTGCCGTGTAAGTTCTTCTTTTTCAATTTTACCGGATTCAAGTTTTTTCTTTAAATCATCTTCAAGTTTTGCTTTCTGCTCAATTCCTTTTACTGTTAGTTCTTCACGGGTGTCTTTTCTAATTTTATTTTTTATTCTGGGATCGAGAGCTTTAATCCATTTTGCCGGAACAAGAAATGAGTGTTTAGAAAGGGGCGGCTGCTTACCTTGTTTTATGTAATTGTGATAAATATCCAAACATTCAACTAACTGGCAACCGGCTATTGGTTTTCTGTTTGTTCCCATAGTGTAACCATCGTTGGTTACTTTGAAGAACCAAACATTTTCCGTCGGTTTCCCTTTTTCGAAAAGAAGAATAGAAGTTTTTGGACCTTGACCATTCTTGCTGACAAACACACCTTGTGGCAAACTGATTACTGCTTTAAGCTCTGTTTCATCCAACAACAATTTTCTAAGGGCTTTAGCGCTAAACTGATCCCACGAATGAAATCCTTCAGAAACAATTGTAGCACATGTTCCATCTTTTTTGAGATGTTCAAACATAAGCTTAACAAAAAGAATTGTGGTTTCAGATTCTTTAGAAAACTCTTCCCAAACTTCCGGATAAGCTTCTTAATCGCGTTCAGCGCCGAACGGCGGATTTGCAATTACAATTGATTTGGATTCTTTGTCCTCAACAGGATTAAATTTGGCGAGTGAATCACCTTGCTGGATATTGTGAGGATTAAGTCCAAGAACATAGAAATTAATTGCCGCCATTTTTCGAACCATACCAAGATATTCATAACCGCTGATACCGTTACGGTAAAAATTATGAGCAATATCTTCTGATGGAAATGGCAAAGAATTTTTAGTGAAATAATCATTGAACCAGGATTGTAATTCAGGATGAGATTTTGTTCCGGGCCATTTATCAAATTCTTTATAATGTGCCTTAACGCGCTGCATAACAAATTCAAATGAATCGAACAAGAACCCACCGGTTCCACAAGCTGGATCGTAAATTATATCATTGAAGTTAGGTTCTGTTAAACCAACCATAAATTGACGGACGTGATCGGGAGTTCGGTAAAGACCAATATCTTTGGTTCCGCCACTTTCGGAAAGTGATGATTCGATTGCATCACCAAGAAGATCTGTTTTTAATAAACGAGCTTCATCAATTTCTTGAACGAGCCCAATAATTTCCGCAAGGTTCCCGCTTGTAACATTGTTAGTAAAGTTTGAATTAGAGAAAACTTCTTCTATCAAAACAAGTTGATCTTGAACCTTTGCCGGGAAATTGCCTTTATAAACTTTTCTAGCAGAGGAGATAATTTTTGAGTAAAAGGGAAAAATATATTGATTTAGATGGGAAAGAAGTTGTTCATTTGAAACCGTAAGGAGATGAGAAAATAATTTATTTTCATCTTCGCCAACGAATAATTTTCTAAACTCTTTGAAATCATCTTCTTGTTTAAGTTTCACTTCAAAGATTCTTAAAAGCAGCAGTTCGATAATATATTCAACTCTCTGAACTGGAGTGCCAGCCGGACGTAATTTATTGTGAAGTTTTTTAAGAATTCGATTAGTATCGTTATCAGCATAATGAACAGTTGAGCGACCCATAAACCTCTAAAGAATTGATATTGGTATACAAAAGGTAAACACGACTGCTAAGAAGTGCAATTATAAAAAATAATATCGAATGATGAAATTTCTTTAAGAGACCTCTGAAAAATTCTTCAGAATTTAAAAACTTTTTAATGAATAGCGTTGTAAGAGAGTAAACAAAACAGAGGAGAAGATGCGAACCAATAAA
>JAGVBL010000298.1 GCA_020059785.1 Ignavibacteriales bacterium
CTAGCAGCGAACCGAGTGTAACTTTAAAATCTCTCTCCTTAAAACCGTTTATTAATTCCAGCATATTTGTTAAAGTTTCTTTGTCATTAACAAGCGGAATACCTCGTCTCAACATAAAGTCAATATCAAAACAATCGCGAATCAATTTTCTGGAAATCAATGCCGATGTTTTATTCTTCATCATTTGAGGTAATGTTAGACCAAGCACCTTAACTTGTCTTGTTGTAAATTTTGAAAAGGCAATTTTATTTTCCCATTCAAAATTCTGATTCTCTTTTCTTATTTCAATCTTTAAACTTCGCTTTGATAGACTGCTTTTTATTTGGAAAAGAATTGTGAAATGCTTGTTCTGACTGTCAACTATCTGATATTTGCTTGAAAAAATCTCTGAAAGAGAATTAAAAATTTTTATTGAGTCAGTCTCTTTCCTTAACCAAAAATCTAGATCGGTTGAGTAACGGTTCAAGTTATGGCAGAGCCGCAGCATAGTTCCGCCGCCAAAGTAGAACTGATCTAAAAATTTTTTACTGTTGAGTAGTTCAAGAACTTCGATCTCAAAAATTTCTAAAGTTTGTAATTCCTCATTAACTTTTGCCATAAATTTTTTGCCGCTTTATTTGTTTTATTAATAAAAGCACTAACTTTTTTTGCACTTATCTTATCAAAATCAATCGCATCAAAATCAGCATTATATTTTCCGAGAGCGGATAAATAAATTGAATCCGCAATAGCTTTTTCCGGCATAGCAATAAAAAAATTTTCCATTCTTTCGAATCCGGAATAAAGATTTTTTTTTATTCTCATGAAATTAAATTGAACATCATTAACAGCATATGATACTGTACGGCGCAGCCCAATTGACTCTATATATTTTTGTGTCTGCTGTGTTGTAATATTGTAATAACTTAATGCGGACGTAAGGGAAATATAACTTGGCGTTTGAAGAATGTTTGCAATTGAAAAAAAATCCTCTTCTTTTAAGTAATTAAATTTTTGAGGGAGAATATAGAGTTCTCTTTTTAACCGTAAGAGCAATCCTTTTTTAACATACCGCGAAGCAGTAACTCGAGCAGATTCTAAGCTTATCGAAAGTACTTTTGAGATATCGTAATTGGTAATTAGGTTTTTTTCAATATTTGTTAACTTTTCCAAATTCATAAGTATAAATATATAACAAAATTGTTAATTTTCTATACTTATTATTTTATGAGGGTCATCTTCTTAATCTCCGTATATCCGCCAGCAGAGAGACGATAAAAATATGTTCCGCTTGCTAGTCCGCCCCGGGAGGAGAGAAGATTGGAGGCATCAAACTTAACTTCGTAGATTCCGGGAAACTTCTCTTCATTAACCAGAATTGCAACCCCTCTGCCAAGTATGTCGTACACAGTAATATTCACATACTGAATACTTGATACTTGTCGTGGGGTTGAACGGATTTGGATAGTTTGGATACAACTTGAATGAGCTTGGAATAGTTGGTTCGTTTTCAACAGGAACAGTTGTGTCCTCAAAGTCATCTATAATTATTTTGGGAAATGCATAATTACCACTGATAAAAAAGTAATCTATTAAACACCTCAAAATTACTTGTTCAGTATGCAACGAATTCAAATTTTATCTTATTCACCAATTTTGGTTTTTCTGGCATATCACATTGTTCTGGTTATTTTCCATCCACTAACTGTCTGGTTGGATATCTGTCCACTCAAAACTAGTGGAACGAAGAAAAGAACTGCGAGAAAAAGCATTGCCTTTTTCATTTTCCACCTCTTTTAACTTCTTTATACTATCTTAAACCTGGAATAAAATAATGTATTGAGAACTATTTGACAATAAGCCGCTTATTATCCCAGGAAACTTTCATAGAATATTTTTTGTAGGAACGTTAAATTAGTATCGAAAAAAAACAGTGGTTAAGTATGGCGTACAATTTTAACAAGTTTACAGTAAAGGCGCAAGAAACCATTCAGAATGCAATTGAGATTGCGCAGAACTATAACAATCAAATAGTAGAACCCGAACATCTGCTTGCAGCAATTCTACAAGACGATTCGAATGTTGCATATTCAATAATTCAAAAAACGGGCAGCAACAGTAATCAGCTTAAAATTAAAATCGGCGAGCTTCTCGAAAGACTTCCAAAGGTAACCGGTGCTGGAATAGGAAATCAACAATTATCAATTAACACGGCAAAAATTTTTGATGCTGCAGCAGAAGAAGCCAAAAACTTAAAAGACGAATACGTTTCTAATGAACATATTTTATTAGCATTAAGCGAAGATAAAACATCTGCCGGAAAACTCTTAAATGAAAATGGTATTAACAAAAATGTAATACTATCAGCATTAAAAGATATTAGAGGAACACAAAGAGTAACATCGCAAAATCCCGAAGACACATACCAGGCATTAAAAAAATATGGAAGAGACTTAAATGATCTTGCAAAATCTAATAAGCTTGATCCTGTAATTGGTCGCGACGAAGAGATAAGAAGAGTATTGCAAGTTCTTTCAAGAAGAACAAAAAATAATCCGGTCTTAATCGGCGAACCTGGAGTTGGTAAAACAGCAATTGCAGAAGGAATTGCACATAGAATAGTTTCCGGCGACGTCCCGGAAACATTAAAGACAAAGATAATAGTTGCTCTTGATATGGGGGCTCTGGTTGCGGGGGCTCAATTCCGCGGACAATTTGAAGAACGTGTAAAAGCCGTAGTAAGAGAGGTTCAGCAATCCCAAGGAGAAATAATTCTATTTATAGATGAACTTCATTTGCTTGTTGGTGCTGGTAAAACCGAAGGAGCAATGGATGCAGCAAATATCTTAAAACCCGCGCTTGCTCGCGGTGAGCTTCATGCAATTGGAGCAACAACGCTTGATGAGTATAGAAAATATATTGAGAAGGATGCTGCGCTCGAAAGAAGATTTCAACCAGTGCTTGTATCTGAGCCAAACGAGGAAGATTCGATTTCAATTTTGAGAGGATTGAAAGACCGGTATGAAATTCATCATGGAGTTAGAATAACAGATGGTGCAATAGTTGCAGCCGTGCAGCTTTCAAACCGTTATATAACAGATCGGTTCCTACCGGATAAAGCAATTGATCTTATCGACGAATCGGCTTCCAAACTGAGGATTGAGATTGATTCTATGCCGGAAGAATTGGATGCAACCGAGCGAAAAGTAAAACAGCTCGAGATTGAACGAGAAGCTCTAAGGCGCGAGAAAGATTCCGAATCCGCTTCTCGTTTAGATGATTTACAAAAAGAATTAGAAGAAATTCAAGAAGAACGTAACAGATTAAAAAGTCATTGGCTGCTTGAAAAGGAAAAGATTCAGAAAATTCGATCTATGAAAAGTGAAATAGAACATGCTAAAACAGAGGCGGATCGCTTTGAAAGAGACGGTAATTTTGGAAAGGTTGCGGAAATTAGATACGGACTTATTAATGAACTTGAAAGGAAGTTAAAAAAAGAAACCGAGGAATTAGCAGCAATACAGAAAAATAATAAAATGTTGAAAGAGGAAGTTGATGCTGAAGATGTTGCTGAAGTTGTTGCTAAGTGGACAGGAATACCCGTAAGTAAAATGCTGGAAAGCGAGAAAAGTAAATTACTCCGCTTGGAAGAGGAACTTCATAAAAGGGTAGTTGGGCAAGAAGATGCGGTTGCCGCGGTTGCTAATGCTATAAGAAGATCCCGGGCGGGGTTACAAGATGCTAACCGACCAATCGGGTCATTTATTTTTATTGGAACAACGGGGGTTGGGAAGACGGAACTTGCTCGTGCACTTGCCGAATTCTTGTTTGATGATGAACATGCCATGATCAGGATTGATATGAGTGAGTATATGGAAAAGTTTTCTGTATCGCGATTAATTGGTGCGCCTCCGGGATACGTCGGATACGATGAGGGAGGTCAACTTACCGAAGCAGTCAGACGGCGCCCATATTCTGTTGTGCTGCTTGATGAAATTGAAAAAGCTCATCCGGATCTTTTTAATGTTCTCCTTCAAGTTCTTGATGATGGAAGACTCACAGATAATCAGGGCAGAACGGTTGATTTCAAAAACACTATTATTATAATGACATCAAATCTTGGGTCACACCTTATTCAAGAAAAGCTTTCTTCCATTGACGAGAATAACTTTGATAATATAATGGGTGAACTTAGAATTGTATTAACGGAACTTCTCAGAAAGACAATAAGACCGGAATTTTTAAACCGAATAGATGAAATTGTTCTGTTCAAACCACTGCTTAGAAGTGAAATAGAAAAAATAATTGATTTACAATTACAGCGTGTTGGCAAAATGCTAGCAGAAAAAGGATTGCAACTGGAAATTGAAGAGGGTGTTAAAGATTTCTTGCTTCAGCATGGTTATGATGTTACCTATGGAGCCCGTCCTTTAAAGAGAACCATTCAAAGATATTTGATAAATCCACTCTCTGCTGAACTTTTAATGAATAAATATGATGCCGACGATATCATTGTGATAGGATATCCCGGTGGAGGAAAACTCACTTTCCGAAAAAGAGGTTGAGTAATCTCTTGAAAAATTTATATCCAGCATAGAATTTGGTTTGGAGAATTTTTCTTGCCAATTTGGTATTTTTACAATGTAATTTTTTTAATTGTTATAAGGAGAAAATGATGCACGAAAAAAGTCAGGTTCTATTGAACAAAGCAGTCGCCGACGAATTACATGCTGTTCACCAGTATATGTATTTTCATTTTCACTGCGACGACCAGGGTTATGATCTTTTAGCAAACCTGTTTAAGAAAACTGCTATTGAAGAGATGCTTCATGTTGAAAAGCTTGCCGAGAGAATTTTATTCTTAAAAGGTGATGTAGAAATGGTTGCTGCATACCCCGTTGAGAAAATTCATGATGTAAAGGGAATGTTAAAAAAAGCAGCACAGATGGAACATGAAAGCGCAAAGGAATACAACCAGTGGGCAAATGAATGCTCTGCCAATGCGGATTCTGTATCAAAACAATTATTTGAATCTCTTGTTGCCGATGAAGAGCGTCACTTCGATCAGTTTGATGTAGAATCAGAAAATCTTGAAAAATTTGGAGACAGGTATCTTGCACTTCAATCAATTGAAAGGAGTAAAGTACGTGGTTCTTTAACCGGCGGAACTGCTGAATAGAATTTATAAAAACATTATGAGCGGACTTCTAAATTTGAAATCCGCTCTTAACTTTCTTGCTAAAGAGTCTTCGTCCCTTAAATAATATTTCTCCTTATTTCGATTAATAACCATATCTTTAAACAACTATTTTATAAGGAATTGTAATGCCTACCTTTGAAGAGATGGGGATAAGTAAAAATGTGGTTGAAGCCGTTAGAGAGCTTGGCTTCGATAATCCGATGCCAATTCAGGAAAAAGTTATTCCTCATTTAATGCAACCGGAATTTACCGATCTGGTTGCTTTAGCGCAGACGGGCACCGGAAAAACGGCAGCTTATGGATTACCAATAATTGAGAGAACAGAACCATCACTAAATAAAATACAATTTTTGATTTTAAGTCCAACCCGCGAGCTATGTCTTCAGATATCCGATGACCTTGCAAGTTTTGCAAAATACAATCAGCAAATAAAAATAGCCGCTGTCTTTGGCGGTTCAAGTATTGAAAGACAAATTGAAAAAATCCGTAAAGGAGTTCATATAATTTCTGCTACACCGGGAAGATTATTAGACTTGATAAATAGAAAAATTGTAAACCTTAATTCATTAAAAATAGTTGTTCTTGATGAAGCCGACGAAATGTTAAGTATGGGATTCCGGGATGATTTAGAATCTATTCTTGAAACAACACCAAAGGGAAAAAACACACTCCTTTTTTCTGCAACCATGCCTTTTGAAGTTGCTTCAATTGCAAAAAAATATATGATTAATCCAGTGGAAATTTCTGTTGGCAAACGAAATGCCGGCGCCGAAAACATTGAACACATCTGTTATTTTGTTAATGCAAGAGAAAGATACCCGGCGTTAAAAAGAATTGTGGATAATAACCCGGAGATTTATGGAATAGTATTCTGCCGCACCAGAAAAGAGACACAGGAAGTTGCAGATCAATTAATGAAGGATGGTTATAATGCTGACGCATTGCACGGAGATCTTTCCCAGGCACAACGCGATATCGTAATGAATAAATTCAGAATTAAACACCTTCAGCTCTTGGTTGCTACAGATGTTGCTGCACGCGGACTTGATGTTGAAAACCTTACTCACATTATCAATTATAACCTTCCGGAAGAATTAGAAATTTATACTCACCGGAGTGGTAGAACCGGGCGTGCCGGTAGAAAAGGAATTTCAATTGCAATTGCA
>JAGVBL010000250.1 GCA_020059785.1 Ignavibacteriales bacterium
AGAAGAGCTCTTTGCTACTTTAAAAGGTGCAAAGATAAGTGATAAAATAGTTGATATTATTTTACGGATGAGTAACGAGGAAGACCGTTTAATACTTGAAAGAAATGCTCATGAAGCAAATAACGCCAGCAATACGATTACTATCATATTTTTGAACCTCGGTTTTGTAACGCTGTTGTTTGCACTCATATTTGGTTTTATCAAAAATGATATTACCGGACGCCGCAAAGCGGAAGAATCTTTGATTAAATTAAATGAAGAGCTTGAATGCCGCGTTAAAGAAAGAACCGCCGAAGTTGTTCAATATTTAGAAGAAATTAAAAAAGCTAACCGCGTGTATGCTGTTCTAAGCAATATCAATCAGATGATTGTACGTATAAAAGATAAGCAGAAACTTTTTGATGAAGCTTGCCGAATTATAGTAGAAGATGGCAAATTCCTTATGGCTTGGATCTGGATAGTTGATGAGCAGACAAATATAGTAAAGCCAGTTGCTTCTGCTGGATTTACCGAAGATTACGTTAAAGCAATTTCCATCAATTTGAAAGATGAAATATTTGACAACGGTCCAATGGGACGGGTAATCAAAACGGGCGTTCATTACCTTGCAAACGATATTGCCAATAATCCGGAGATGATACCGTGGCGTGAAAAAGCATTAAGTCTTGGATACAAATCATCTGCAGCTTTTCCTATTAAAGTTTTTGGAAAGACTATTGGCGCTTTATTGCTGTATACTGAAGAACAATTTTTCTTTGATGAAGCTGAAGTAAAATTATTGGATGAAATGGCTTCTGATATTTCGTTTGCTTGTGAATCAATTGACAGTAATACTAAAAGAAAATTAGCCGAAGAAAAATTACAAGCAGCAGAAAAACGTTTCCGATCGATGATTGAGCAAGGGAATGATATTATAACGCTTTTCGATAAAGAAGCCAGAATAACCTATGTAAGCCCGAGTAACCAGAAAATTCTTGGTTATTCTGATGAAGAATATCTTGGCACGTATGGGCTTAGTTATGTTCATCCGGATGATTTAGAAAGAATAAAAGTACTATATGACGAAACTTTTAAGAGCTATCGTAAAACAATTCAACTAGAATTCCGCCATAGGCATAAAGACGGTTCTTACCGCTGGCTTGAATCTTTCGGAACAAATCATTTTGACGATCCAAACCTTGAAGCTATTGTTGCATCTTCACGAGATATTACCGAAAGAAAGCAAGCGGAAGAATCGATTCGTGAAAATGAGGAACGTTTCCGCCGCACGCTCGACCTGGGTGTTGTGGGTATGGCAACCACCCATCCAACTACCTACTATTTCCTTTCGGTTAATAAACATCTCTGCGAAATGCTTGGCTATACGGAGGAAGAATTACTGCAAAAAACCTGGGCCGAAATAACATTCCCGAAAGAAAAAGTTGACGAGGATGCTGCCAATTTAGAAAAATTATTGAACGGCGAAATTAACGGCTATGTAATGGAAAAGCAGTTCCAGCACAAAGACGGGTACATGATTGATATTACGCTTGCCGTGCAAGGCGTTAGAAAAAAAGACAGAACCGTTGACTATATATTGATTTTAGTTGACAACATTACCGCACAGAAACAAACCGAGCGTTTTATTACGCTGCAGCGAAACCTTGGGCTTGAAATAACCAAAATTACTAATATGAATGAACTCTATAAGGTTTCAATGGAGGCTTTGCTCTCCATAACCGATATGGAATGCGGAGCAATTTACTTATTCGACAATGACTTGCGCAACCTGGATATAGTTTACCACACCGGGCTTTCGGAACAATTTATTTCTGCAACCTCACACTACAACGAGAACTCGGATAATGTAAAATTTGTAAAAATGGGCAAACCGGCATTTATAGATTATACAGAACTTCCGGTAGAGATAAGCAAGATTGAACGCGCCGAAAATCTTAAATCGGTTGCAATTTTACCGATTGTAAATAAAGGAAAAGTAATTGGGTGCATAAATTTAGCTTCGCAGAAAATAACGCCAGTGCAAACTTCTCTGCAAAAGGGATTGGAAGTAATGGTGTCGCTTATCAGCAATGCAATTGAAAGAATTAACAAAGAAGAAGAAATCCGCTCTTTAAATGCTTCACTGGAAATAAAAGTTGAAGAAAGAACAGCGCAGCTTGCCGAAGCAAACGAAAAACTTTCAGCCGCCAAAGCCGAAGCCGAAAAAGCAAATGTTGCAAAGAGTGAATTCCTTTCACGTATGAGTCACGAACTTAGAACGCCGCTTAATTCAATACTCGGTTTTGCACAGTTGATGGATATGGGTGAACTGGCACCTAATTATAAAAAAGGTGTAGTACAAATAATGAAAAGTGGAAAACATCTTTTGCAATTAATTAATGAAGTACTGGATCTTTCTAGAATTGAGGCTGGAAAACTCTCAATATCTTTAGAACCAGTTCAACTTGGTGGAATTATTTCTGAAACAATAGATATAATTAATCCGCTTGCCTCAGAGCGTAATATTACTTTAGATTTTCCAGAATCCGAATTAAACAATTTATTTATTAAAGCTGATAGACAAAAGCTGAAACAAGTTATTCTAAACTTGATGAGTAACAGCGTTAAGTATAATAGAGATGGCGGAAGTGTGAGGGTTGTTTGCAGTTCACAGTTTGCAGTTGGCAGTCAGCAATCTACTGAAGACTGTAGACTGGAGACTGAGGACTGTAGACTGAAAACCGAAGACTGGCGACTGAAGACTGTTAGAATAAGCGTGATTGATACTGGACCTGGAATTGCACCTGAAGAAATTGAAAAGTTATTTACTCCTTTCCAAAGAATTGGTTCTACAATTTCTGATGTAGAAGGAACCGGACTTGGATTAGCCGTTGCTAAAAAATTAATTGAAGTAATGCATGGAACAATAGGAGTAGTAAGTAAAGTTGGTGAGGGTTCTACATTTTGGATTGAACTTTCGCAAACAGAAAGTCAGACTGACCGCCATGAACGTTTAAGTAAATTAACAAAACCGGAAC
Source organism: Ignavibacteriales bacterium (assembly GCA_020059785.1). Lineage (GTDB taxonomy): Bacteria > Bacteroidota > Ignavibacteria > Ignavibacteriales > Melioribacteraceae > DSXH01. Next base: position 3,018 of record JAGVBL010000250.1, read on the forward strand.
CTGAAAAATCTGTTATAAGCGGAACCATACTATATGTTGAAGATAATGTCTCAAATATTCAGTTAGTAGAACAGATAATAGAAACCCACCGTTCGGGAATTCATTTGGTTACTGAAATGTATGGAAAGAATGCGGTTAAAAAAGCAACTGATTACAAACCTAATTTAATTCTTCTCGATCTCGATTTACCGGATATACATGGCAGCGAAGTATTGAAACTGCTACAGAAAAATGAAAAGACAAAATCTATTCCGGTAATTATTCTTAGTGCGGATGCGATGAATCCACAAATTGAAAAACTAATGGCAGCCGGTGCTATGAATTATTTAACTAAACCGATTGATGTGGTAGAGTTTTTGAAGGTGATTGATAAAGCGTTAAGCAACTGGCAATAGGCAAGAAAAAGGCATTAGTATGATAAGAAGTTATAAAGATTTGATTGTTTGGCAGAAAAGTATGGATTTGGTGGATTCAATTTATAAGACTACAGAAAAGCTGCCATCTAAAGAACAGTTCGGTTTAATATCTCAAATGCGAAGAGCTTCTATTTCTGTTCCTTCAAATATTGCGGAAGGATACGGTAGACAATCAACAGGTAGTTATACTCAATTTCTTTCAATTGCCCGAGGTTCTTTATTAGAATTAGAAACACAAATTGAATTATATATTAGATTAATATTCATTCAACAAAAAGATGCAGAGAAAATCCTCAATGAAATTATCGAGATTAATAAAATGTTAACGTCTCTAATTATTAAAATAGATAATAGTAAGTAGGTGGAAGAAATTAGGTAATTGGCAGTAAGAAGGCATTAGTTTTTTGTTTTACTATTGCCTACTCACCATTGCCTAATGCCTTATAACTATGTTACCATAATTAAAAATTTATTGCACAATTAATGAGTTAAAAATGATAGACTCGACATTAAAGAACGCAAACATATTAATCGTAGATGATCAACAAGCTAATATTGATATTCTTACCGGTTTGCTTGATGCTAAAGGATTTACAAATTACACTTCAACAACAGATTCACGAAAAGTTGTGAGGTTATTTGAAGAGCATAAACCGGATTTGCTGTTGCTGGATTTAAATATGCCTCACTTAAACGGCTTTCAAGTGATGATACAATTAAAAGTTCTGATTCCACCGACTACATATTTCCCAATCTTAGTGCTTACAGCCGATGTAACAACCGAATCGAAGCAAAAAGCTCTTAGTATAGGCGCAAGTGATTTTCTTACTAAGCCATTCGATTTAATAGAAGTTGATCTTAGAATAAAAAATCTGCTAAAAGCCCGTTACCTTTATCAGCAATTAGAAAATCAGAATCTGATATTGGAAGAAAAAGTTAAGGAAAGAACTGCAAAACTTGAAGAAACAAATATCGAATTGACAATCGCAAAAGAAAAAGCTGAAGAGATGAACCGCGTAAAAAATTATTTCCTTTCTAATATGAGTCATGAATTACGGACACCATTAATTTCTATAATGGGTTTTGCGGAGTTACTTCAGCAAGAAATAAAAGACAAAGAGCAATTGGAATTTGTTAATTACATACTGGAAGGCGGACAAAGGCTAAACAATACATTGAGCAGCATTTTAGAACTCTCCAAATTAGAAGCATCCGAATCGTATTTAAATTTAGAGCGGTGTAATCTTGCTGATGAATTAAAAACTAGAATAAATTCTTTTTTGCCTCTGGCTCAAACAAAAAAATATTTCTTAGAACTGAAATTGGAGAAGCAGATATTGCGGCATATGTAGACAAAGAGTTATTGGGCAAAGCTTTATACCATTTAGTCAATAATGCAATTAAGTTTACAAAAACTGGGGGTGTTTTTGTTACTTTATGCCGTGAAAGAAAAAACGATCAAGAATGGGCTGTAACAAGAATTATTGATACGGGAATTGGAATACAAAAAGAAAATTTAGATAAAATATTCAGTGCATTTAGGCAATCTAGTGAAGGAGATAGCAGAATGTATGAAGGTACCGGATTAGGATTAACAATTTCCAGAAGAATAATTGAAATGATGAAGGGAAATATTGAGGTTGAGAGTGAATTTGGAAAAGGCTCCACCTTTTCTGTATGGTTACCAGCCGTCTTAGATGAAAAAGTTATTAAATCCAAAGTTGAAGAACTGAAAAAAACAACAATTATTGAACCACCGATTACTAAAGAAAGGGGATTGAAAAAGTCACTACTAGTTGAAGATAATTCTTCTAGTCGTGCATTGATTAACCGCTACCTAACTGGTTCTTTTAGAGTTGTAGAGGCAAATGATGGACTTACCGGAGTAACAATCGCATCTAAAGAACATTTTGATCTTATTCTTATGGATATCAATCTCGGTCCAGGAATAAGCGGTGTTGAAGCGATGTACCAGATTAGAAAAATACCCGGATATATTAGAGTGCCAATAATTGCAGTTACTGCTTACGTTATGCATGGTGATAGAGAACGGTTCTTGAATGAAGGATTTGATGATTATCTGGCAAAACCGTTTACTAAAGAAGCATTGGTAAGTCTGGTTGAAAAACAACTTGCTAAGGTGAAGAATTGGCAGATTGGAGATAACTGATATTCCCTTGAATATTTGCTATAAAAGATTAGCAAAATTGTAAGTCGAGATTCATATAGACAATAGGTTATGTAGCAAATGCAAAGATTGGTCTCGAGCTGAATATCGAGTTACATAATCATTCCTTCGATTTATATAAGTTGTAACTAGGTTGTTTTATCGAAGCTTCGCTTCGATTTACATTAGTTGTAACATGAAGCGATAGCTTTGTGAAAAAGTTAGGTTGTTTTATCGAAACTTCGCTTCGATTTACATTAGTTGTAACATGAACTGAGCTCTTTTAAACGGATGTAAACAAGCGAGAAGAATTCTGCATTATTAAATCA
>JAGVBL010000198.1 GCA_020059785.1 Ignavibacteriales bacterium
GATGTGTTTGATAAATCTCCCATTCGTAAACCATTTTCAAGAATCAAAATACGGTTGTTGCTAAATCCTCTTATTATTGGTCGTGATGTTGCAATTCCATTAGAACGGATTGAAATGCCGGGTTGAAAATTTAGTGTATTAGAAATATTGGAACTACTTCTAATCACTAAATCCATACCGGAGATTGATAATGTACTTTGCGAAATATCTTTTGTATCAGAGCCGAAAGGATTTCCGGTAACTACAACATCATTTAGATTTACGGTGCCTTCTTCCAATTCAACAAGGATGTTGTCATCGCCAGGTAATGTAATCTTTTTAATTATTGTTTTATGACCTATATAAGAAAATCTGATTGTGTAACTACCATTTTTAATATTACTGAATTCAAATGTTCCTTCTAGTGATGTTGCAGTCCCGATTTTTAATTCATCTATTAAAATATTTACACCCAATAAGGGAGTACCGTCTTTTTTATCCAGCACCTTACCGGAGATTTTATTTTGTGCATGAACTGTTGTTGATAAAATAATTGTTGCCAAGAAAATAAAACGAAATAATTTCATAATTCTGTTCCCTCAAATAATTATTAAAAAAATGAGTTAAAGAATTATGCAGAAGGAGGACCTCTTAAACCGGAAGATTTATTTGAGAGATATTGCCAATGAATGTCAAATAGTGGAGGTAAATAAGATGAACCTGAATCAAAAAGTAATTGTCCGGTAATATCTGCCGGGTTAGCAGAATAGTAGTTAATAATGTAATTATTAATTCTGCAAAAACCGGATTTATCTGCATACGGATCTTTATGATTATTTTCGTCATGAATATCAAAATAAATGCTGTGATTTATCTTTAAATAGTGCCACGTATGGTTATGAATTACTGATGAAAGAATAATACTGACCTGAAAAAGAATAGTAAGTGAAGAAAAAAATCTTATATTTATTTTAATCATGTTCATTTTGTAATTACAGATATTATTTGAAATAATTATTGGTAAATGAGATTTAATAAACCCGGGCAAATTTAAATACAAATTAACTTCTATAAAAGTTCATCAGGATGAATAATAACAGTATTAGATAGATCAGTAATCGATAACTAAAAATACATTTAGAAAAACCATTAATTTTGGTGTGGCATTTCTGCTATAATAAGTTATTTTCACAGCTGTAATTATTTTGATCTTGTTCGGGATTCTAATAAATGTCTTTAAAAAAGCTGCTATTTCTAATTCTTCTGCTCTTTATCTTTAGAACAATTTCAAACGGACAGGAATTCGGTACATTAAGGGGATTAGTTACAGATTCAACAACAAGCGAAGCTCTGGCTTATGGAAATGTTTTTGTAAAAGAACTCCGTATTGGTGCATCGACTGACTCGCGTGGCTATTTCATTATACCTTCCATACCAGCAAATAAAAATTTTGTCCTAATTGTTTCATATGTCGGATATCGTACAAAAGAAATTCCAATTAGACTCAGTCCTAATAAAGTAACACAATACAATATCGAATTAATACCGGCAAGTGTTCAACTTCAGACAATAGAAAAAATTGGGGAGAAAGTTATAGAGAAAAACGAAACGGATATAAGTCTACAGAGGTTAGTTGTACGTGATCTTGAAGCTTTACCAAAAGGAGTAGAAACAGATTTATTCAGATCGCTTCAGTATCTGCCGGGTGTTCAATCAACAGGTGATGTTTCTGCACGGTTTTATGTAAGAGGAGGAGCAAGTAATCAGAACCTTGTATTAATAGACGGAATAACGCTTTACAATCCGTTCCATGCTCTCGGTTTATTCAGTGTTGTTGATCCGGATATGATTAACAACGCAGAATTTTATAAAGGCGGGTTCTCTGCTGATCTGGGTGGAAGGTTATCTTCTGTTCTGAACATTAATACGAAAGACGGAAACAAAAACAGATTAGGTGCAAAGGTAACTTTAAGTTTTCTTACAGGTAAAGCGCTGGTAGAAGGTCCTATTCCAAACGGCTCTTTTATAATGACCGGAAGAAAAAGTTATTCCAACCAGATTATAAAAAAATTTCTTAATGAACGGAATACTCCGGTCGATTTTTATGATTTCTCTTTCAAAGCTAATTATTCCAATCCGGATTTTATTGAAGGTGCTAAATTTTTAGTAAACGGATTTTTCAGCGGCGATAATATTACCAATAAGGATCCACGTATTGAGGATTTTAACTGGTCCAATAATCTGCTCGGGTTTAAGTGGTTCCAGGTAGGGGATAGTCCACTCTTTTATGAATTAGGATTTTCATTCAGCAATTTTAACGGAAAGGTTTTGCCAAAATCGAGCAATATAAGAAGCCGGAATAATAAAGTTGAAGACCTCGGTGTTCAAATGGATTTTACTTATATGTTCGATAATAGGAATGAAATTGGTGTAGGATTTCATATTAAAGAATTAAGAACGGAATTATTTCTGGAAAATTCTCTTGGCTTACCAATTAACCTGGGTAAGTCCGGTACCAATATTACTTTCTATACTAAATACAAATTTCTTCAATGGGATCAATTAGGTCTTGATGCCGGAATAAGGTATAATCTTTCAAATCTTTCCAGAAATCCAAATGCATTTAATATGGAGCCGCGTTTAAATCTTACTTTCCGTATTAACTCAATAATTTCTATTAAAGGTGCATGGGGAATTTATAAGCAGGAACTGACAACTATTACCAATGAAAATGAAGTTATAAATATTTTTGAGCCATGGTTGATTATACCCGATTATCTTCTCCCTTCAAAATCAACTCATTATATCGGCGGAATTAAATTCGATTTTTCCGAGAACTTTGTTGTTGATCTTGAAACCTATTACAAAAAAACAAATGATGTGCCGATCATAAACCAGGATAAAACATTTTCTAATCAGCCCGATTTTATTACTACAGATAATGAAGCCTACGGAGCGGAATTTTTTTCCAGAATTTCTTTAGGAGCATTCAGGTTTACTACATCATATTCATTTGCTCATTCATACCGTGAATTAAATAACAAACGGTATTATCCAAAGTACGATATAAGACACAGTTTAAATCTTATACTTGAAATTGATTTCGGTAACGAGTGGTCATTTAATTCTGCATGGATTTATAATTCGGGGCTTCCTTTTACCCAGATAGTCGGTTATTACGATAAATATTACTTCGAAAATTTCTTTGGCAACTGGTTTGAAAATGATTCGAGGCGTCCTTATGCAGTTCTTGGAGTTCAGAACCTGGGAAGGCTGCCGCAATATCACCGGCTCGATTTAAATCTTTCGAAAAAACTGAATTTCTACGATTACAACTTCACAGTCGATTTCAGCATAATAAATGTTTACAACAGAAAAAATATTTTCTACTTCAAAAGAGACAGCGGTGAAAGGGTAAACATGTTACCAATATTACCTACTTTAACAGTAAAGTTTGAAATATGAAAAAAATTTTATTTACCATATTTATTGTTTTTGCTGTTTCCTGTTCGGAGAGTTTCGATCCTTACGGAGAACTGAAAGATGGTTACGTATTGAATTGTATAATCCGCGGTGATACTACTTTTCAAACGGCAACCTTATCCAGAACATATTTAGTTACAAATAACGATCCTTATTCAAGCACAATAGATCCCGCTTTAAGAAATGCCGTCATCAGAATCTGGAACGGTGATTCTCTTGTAACTTTGAAGGATACTGTAGTAGATAGGCAATCAACATCAAAGTATAAGTATCCATACCGGCTATACTATACAAACAAATTTGTTTTAAACACCGGTAAAAGTCTTGAGATTGAAGCACGGCTTGAAAACGGACAAAAATTAAAATCATATACAATTCCTCCTCCGCCGGTTCAATTTTCTCAGATAGAAAAAAATATTCCATATCAGAACAAAGAGTCGGTCTATTTTGCGTGGAATTCAGGAATTATAAATCAAACGTATGTTACGCGTCTTTCAATTTATTA
>JAGVBL010000123.1 GCA_020059785.1 Ignavibacteriales bacterium
AAGCGCCTCAATCTAAAACCAAAACGAACAATAAGATGTGTATTATTTATTAATGAAGAAAATGGGTTGCGGGGCGGTATTGAATATGGCAAGTACGCTGATACAGCTAATGTTAAACATCTTGCTGCAATTGAAGCAGATAGAGGTGCTTTCACTCCAAGAGGATTTAATGTAACTACCGACTCAACTACTATTTTTTCACTACAAGAATGGCTTCCTATATTAAATAAGGCACATATCGATTGGATAAGACCCGGTGGAAGCGGCGGGGATGTTGCACAAATAAGAAATACTAAAGCTCTTTTTGGATTTGTTCCTGACGACCAGCGGTATATGGATATTCATCATTCTGCAAATGATGTTTTGGATAGCGTGCACCCAAGAGAAATGCAGCTTGGAACTGCTGCAATGGCTATTCTGGTTTACCTTTTAAGTGAAGTCGGTTTATAAAAAAAGCCCGATGTCTCAACATCGGGCTTTTTTGTTTGTCGCTGGGAGAATCTATCTTCTTCTTTCATTACTTCTTTCAGTACTTCTATCATCAGACTTTCGTTCTTTGCTAGTATTAGTTCGTTCCGATTTTTCAACTGATCTAGAAGGAGTTTCACTACGATAGTTTCTCGATTCAGATTCCCGTTTATATTCACGATTCGAAGAAGTTTCAGGATTCTTTCTAACCTCTTCCCTTCTGGGAATAATTTCAACATTCCGATTATTTCTTTCTTCTATGTTTCTCCTTTCAATCCGGGGCTCTTCAACTCTATTTTTCGGTTCTTCATTTCTGGGAGTAATTTTCCGCTCTTCATTTCGTGAATTTCTTTCAGTATTGTCTCTAAAAATATCTCTTCTATCATTACCTTGATTCTCACCTGTCCGGTTATTTGTGTCAATGGTTCTATCATTATTACGTTCATTCCTTAGTTCCCGATCACTCGATGATCTTTCATTTATTACAATTTTTTCAGCATCAAGTGAGCTTCTTCTTTCTGCTCTTTTTATTTCTACATTTTTAAGATCACGGGAATTTTCAATTTCACGATCTCCAGGTCTGTATGAGTATACAGCCTCATCAATCGATTTACGTGAACGATTATATTTTTCCAGATCATTTACCTCAGAAATATTTCTTTCTGCAATTCTGTAACCCGATCTTCTTTCTATATATTCCCTATCAATTCCTCCATTTATAATTCTATCTCTATCAGAGTAGTAATTATTTCTATATTTTGTCCGTGAAAATATTTTATAATTTCTGCTATAATCAATCAGATAATAATTTAATCTGTGATTATGAAAATGTCTGTATGTAACAAAGTTCCAGTATGAGTGATGAGATCTCCAGTTAATTGAGAAATAGATTCCAAAACCAATTCGAAACTGAGCATAAGGTGGCAATGGTGCCCAACCGATATAATCGTCATCGTATCTCCACTCAACCCAGGCTGGTCCCCAAACATTATCAGGAATCCAGATCCATCCGTAATAGTCATCATAGTACCATCTTCCGTAGTGATAAGTTGCCCAACCAAATGGTTCGTATGAATCCCAGTACCAACCGTATTTTGTCCAGCTCCACCTACCAATTGAATAAGGACGCCAGTATGAATGAACCGAGTTGGGACGCCATACAATTAATCCGGTATCTAATTCAATCCATTCACCATATGGACTTAAGGATGAATAAAACATTCCGATTGAAAATGAACCGATTCTTGGTTTAGCTTCGAATTGTGAAGCAGAAACCAGGAATAATATTATTGTTAATGTTATTAGCTTTTTCATGACTCACCTCACTATGACGTTCGTATATGAAAAGTCAACTAATGTGCCACCGTGATAAGCTAACTTTTAGTCATTTTTAGCTGTTAAGTAGAGTAAAATGTTCAGTCTTGAAGACATTTCCATACAGAATTAAGTACAGTTTTATGAATCTTTTGTAGTGTTTTTATATCTAATTATTCGAAAAACCGGAGATTATCTATGCCTTTATCCTGGCTAATGGAAAAAATTAACAAAGTAGGGATTGACTACATCAATTTTATTGAACAAACCCAGCAAAAATTAGTTAACGATGAGTTTAAGAATAATGATAAATACAACGTTACAAAACTAAACTTGCAGCGAAGTAATAGAATTTCCAAAACTTATCAGATTAACGAGCAATTAAAGGATTTAATTAAATTATTTGATTGCACTCAAACGTGGATGGTTATAACTGAAGATTGGTGCGGTGATTCTGCACAGAACTTACCATACATTGTAAAAATTGCTGAATTGAATCCACTTATAAATTTAAGAATATTATTCAGAGATCAAAATCTTGATGTAATGGATTTATACTTAACAAATGGCAGAGCCAGAAGTATTCCTAAACTTGTTGCATTCGATGAAAATGGTAATGAATTATTTCGATGGGGACCACGACCAAAAGCAGCTCAGGAAGTAGTTGACCAGGCAATTCAAAATGGAATCGATAAAAACCAATATTTAGAAAAATTACATTTATGGTATTCGGATGATAAGGGTCGTACACTTGAAAAAGAATTTTCAATTCTTCTTCATAACCTATTACGTAAATGATTAATCCAGGCTTAGTGAATAATTGACAGTTACTTTTGAATCTACATCAACGCCGTTATTTTTTGCCGATACAAATTTGGTTCTTAAGATTGCTATTTCAAGAGCATCATCACATCCATAACCGATACCTTTAATTAATTTCGTATCTCTAACAATTCCAAACATATCAACATCGGCTTCAATAATAATTTCACCTTTTATTTTCAATCTCTTTGCAATAGAGGGGACTTCGAATTTTTCTATAATTGCATCAACCCCGCCAATCGGTCTTGGGCAAACCTGTTCATTGCATTTTATAGTTAGAACATTTGCCGGTTTATTACTAACCGGGTTCTCATTTGCATTTTTGACTGCCAGGTTTTTACTTCCATTGATTTCATTATTACTCTGAATAAGTGAACGGTCAAAAATCTTGAACTCAATATTAAGTGTAACTTTAGATTCAACAACTTTACCGTAATTCTGACCCGGTATAAACTGAGTTTTTTTAACTGCTTCCTGTGCTGCTTCATCACATCCCAGACCTATACCTTTTAAAATTTCTGTGGCCACAACATCACCCTTTTCGTTAATCGTAGCTATTAATGTAACTGTCCCTTCTAATCCATATAATAGTGCATGTTCTGGATATATTAATTTATCCTGTATTGAATTCAAACCTCCAACTGGAACTGGACAAATTTCAACATCGCAGATTAATATAGTTCTTCTTTTATTGAACACCTGTTGTTGTCTATTACCTGATTGATAAGCTTCAATGGGAGCGGAATAAGACGGATCAAAATTAAAACTATTTTTTTTAACTTGAATTCCTTTTTCAAACACTATCAATTCTTTTAATGCTCCATTCTCGTAATAACTTCTATAAAATCCTTCCTTAATACCCTCTTTCATAAAATATTCTTCTTTAATTAAACCATTATCGAAATACTCTCTTACATATCCTTGCAGCTTACCTTTGCTATAATTCTTCTCTGACCTTAAATTTCCGTTCGGATAATAATAAAGTGCCTGTCCATCAAGAATATCATTGACGTAAGATACCTCAGATTTTGGAACGCCATCGGAATAGTAGCTTTTCATAATTCCGGTTTGAGCGATTAACGGAGTAAGGAATAAATATAAAAATGATTGCATCAGTAGAAATCTAATTCGCATAATAATTCCATAATTACGATTAAAAGTTATTAAAAAATTACTAATTGAATGACTACAAAATATTTTCCGGATGTAATAAGTCTTGCTTATCTTTTTTCTAAACTTTATATTTGAATTAGAATTACTTCTATCAATTCCTTACGGAGGAAGTCATGAACCAAAGGCAAATCCTTTTCTTCTCAATTATATTAACCATTTTAATGACAATGACCAATTTCAGTCAGAGTAAGATGGGTAGTTTCAAATACGACGATTTTAAGAAGCCCGAATATTGCGGCAGCTCTTGCCATACCGATTTCTACCAGCAATGGAAACAAGCAATGATGTCCCAGGCATATACACATGAATGGGATGAAATTGAATATTTCCAGTTAGCAATTCCACATGCAGAGCGGGATGAAAAAGTTGCAGAAGTAAAAGCTGGTTGCAACGGCTGTCACTCACCTATTGCATATTTAGCAGGAGATATTCCTCCACCACTTCCCAAAATGAATTCGCGTGCAAATGAATCTGTCTCTTGCGATGTATGTCATAGTATTACCGGTTTTAGCGGTGATACACCATACAATTTCAATTATATAATGAATCCCGGTAAAACAAAATATTCATCGCGTAAAGGAGAAATTACATCACCTGCACATGATATTGAGATTAATCCGATTATGAAGAGCGGCGACTTCTGCGGAATTTGTCACAACGAAAAAAGTCCCTACGATGTTTGGGTTAAATCTACTCATCTCGAATGGAAAGATGGTCCTTATTACAAAGAAGGTGTTCAATGCCAGGACTGTCATATGCCTAAAGCAGAATTTAAAACTGCATCAATGGGAATCAAATATCCTGATGCAAGATTGCATTTATTCCACGGTGCCCACGATAAAGGTAAATTAAGAGGAGTAATTGAATTAAGAATTTATCCTGATTTGAATGAAGCAGAGCCGGGTGAAACTGTTAAGTTTACCGTTGCATTGTTTAATCAAAAAACCGGACACAAATTTCCATCCGGTTCTGTTGAAGATAGAATTGTCTGGCTAAATTTAGAAGCCACTGATGAAAAAGGGAATGTTTATCATTTGCCGGTTGATAAGAAAAACTTTAGCGGTGAAGAATATACGATTGCCAGTAATGTTTTAGCATATCAGGATATGGGCATAGCGCTTGATAAACCGGATTTTGAAGGTGTTCAAAGAGATGGTATTCCGGTCGGTAATAGAATTTTCCGTATGCCCTATTTCGATCCGAAAGGGAGAATGACTATACAGCAATGGAATACAGCATCCTTAGGAGTTGATTATAGAATTGGACCGAGAGAAACTAAAACCGAAACCTTCACTTTTCATCTACCTAATAATCTGCCGCCCGGTAAATTATATGTTAAAGCCGTGCTTAACTATCAGCTTCTTGTTAAACCAGTTGCAGATTTCTTAAAAGTACCGGAGAGTGAATCTGAAATTGTAAAAATAAATGAACAATCAACCTCAATTACAATTCTTCCATAGGTGATAAAATGAAAAAAATAATAGTTATGTCGATCGGATTAATAGTTTTCTTTTCTTTATTCGAAACCACATTTGGAATTCCCGCCTTTGCGAGAAAGTATAATATGAGTTGCCAGACATGTCATTCCCCTTTTCCAAAATTAAAACCATACGGCGAGGAATTTGTCGGTAACGGATTTATTCTGTCTGATAAAGATGCACCGAGATATTACTTACCAACAGGAGATGACGAACTTTCATTATTAAGAGAAATTCCTGTTGCATTACGACTTGAGGGATACGCAACTTATAACAACAAGAACACCAATCAATTTGATTTTACAGCACCATACCTGTTAAAATTTCTTTCCGGCGGATCATTAACCAAAGACATTGCTTATTACTTCTATTTCTTTTTTAGTGAGCGCGGTGAAGTAGCCGGTATTGAAGATGCTTTTATTATGTTTAACGATTTATTCGGTACAGATCTAGACGTTTACGTTGGACAGTTTCAAGTCTCTGATCCTTTATTCAAGCGCGAGCTAAGATTGACTTTTGAGGATTATCAGATTTATAAAACGAAAGCCGGATTTTCTAAAGCCGATTTGACTTACGATAGAGGAATAATGTTAACATATGGATTACCAACAAACACAGACATAACATTGGAAATATTAAATGGAAGCGGTATTGGAGGGGCAAATCCATTCAGAAATTTCGATAACGATAAATATAAAAATCTACTTGCAAGAATTTCACAGGATATAACAGAGGGATTCAGAATCGGGGTCTTCGGCTATTTCGGTAAAGAGAAGCTTGAAGAAAATATCAGTGTATATGATAATTCATTTAGAATGATGGGCCCCGATTTAACGCTTAAGCTTAAGAATCAGATTGAGTTAAACTTTCAATATGTATCAAGGGTCGATGATAAACCATCAGCATTTTCTACAAATATAAAATCTGATGGAGGA
>JAGVBL010000067.1 GCA_020059785.1 Ignavibacteriales bacterium
ACTATCTGTTCACAATTAAACACTATCCTATTCTCACTAAAAAAATGATGAAAGACTTGAGCGTTGCTGATAAGGAGGTTGTTGATTTGTGCTTCAGCGGCTCTGTAGAAGAAGGTTTATTTAAACCGAAGAAAAAAAAGAGCGGTCAAAATGAAAATTGAAAATGTCAATTACACAATTACCGATTGGAGTAAAGTAGAGAGGAAAGAATTTGCCGGTGAATCGGGCAAAGCATATTGGAGAACTTTTGAGCAAGGAAATCTTCGTGTTAGAATTGTGGAGTATTCGGAAAATTATTTAGCAGATCACTGGTGCAGCCGCGGACATGTTGTTTACGTTCTTGAAGGAGAATTAATAACGGAATTAAAAGACGGAAGAGAAACAGTACTTACTGCCGGAATGAGCTATCAGGTTGCCGATGATGACATTCCGCATCGATCAAAAACGAATGGATATGTGAAATTGCTTATAGTAGATTAAAAAAATATTTTCTAATTTTTTATAACGATCCAAAAAATGAAGAAAAAAAGTAATTCCGCGGTAGACCCAGTATGGTTGATAAGCCATACATATATATGTATATTTGAGCTGCAATAATGAGTTCTATGTTTGTGAGAGAATTCTCGTTTGAATGGGATGAAAATAAAAACAAGCTGAATCAAAAGAAACATAGCATATCCTTCGAAGAAGCTCAATTTGCTTTTAAGGATAGCAATAGAATTATTGCAAGAGATTTAGAACATAGCAAAAGAGAAGACCGATTCTATTGCTTTGGTAAAGTCGACTATGAAATAATAACAGTCCGGTTTACTTACAGAAACAATAAAATTAGAATCATTGGCGCCGGCTATTGGCGGAAAGGAAAACAGATATATGAAAAAGAAAATAAAATACAGTGATGAAAAAATTGGTCCGGTTGAAGTTGTAAAGGATTTTTTACCAAGACCCGAAGATTTGGTTTTAAAAGAAGATACAGTAAAAGTGACGCTCAACTTAAGTAAGTCGAGCATTCAGTTCTTTAAAGGAATTGCCCGCAAACACGGAAGTCAATATCAAAAGGTAATTAGAAATTTACTTGATAAGTATTCATCCCATTATTCCGACTAATTATAGGACGAATATTTTTATCATTAACCGGCGGCATCGCTGCTTTTTTCAGAAATCAGATAATTTTGAATGTTCTACTTTCTCTTTTTAATTTCTTGCAAATCGTTTTTCTTACAGATAATTTGCCTCAGGTTATTTTATTACAATTTCGCTTAAGAGGAAACAATGAAAAAAATTTATACCATAATTATTTTCCTTTCCTTTTCGGTTATTAACTCGCAGACAATTAAATCGCCCGACAACCGGCTGTCATTAACTTTCAAATTAACCGACGATGGTATTCCGACATATCAGTTAATGTATAATGAAAAGCACGTGATTAAAGAGAGTCGATTAGGAATAAAACTTAAAGATAATCCATCATTTGATCTGGGATTTTCAGTTACAAAACTAGATACTAATAGTGTAGATGAAACCTGGGAGCCAGTATGGGGCGAAGTAAAAACAATCCGCAATCATTACAAGGAATTATCTGTAACACTATCGCAGCCGGCAGTTAATAACCGGGAATTAACAATCCGTTTCCGGCTTTTTAACGATGGACTCGGTTTCCGTTACGAATTTCCGATGCAGGAAAATTTAAATTACTTCACTGTTGCAGATGAGCTGACACAATTCAGTTTAACGGGAGATCATACGGCTTTCTGGATCCCCGGAGATTATGATACGAATGAATACTACTACACAAAATCTCCGTTGAGTAAAATAGATGCTCGGTTCGGTAAAAAAGTAAACGAAATATTTACAAAGACAGTCATCGGAAAAAACTTTGTTCAATCACCGTTAATGTTGAAAACGGCGGATGGATTATATATAAACATTTTTGAAGCAGCGCTGATAGATTACCCCGCAATGCAACTTGAAATCGATCAATCGAATTTTATACTTACATCCCATCTTGTTCCCGATGCTGTAGGAAATAAAGCATACATGCAGACACCCTGTAAAACCCCATGGCGAACCGTAGTTGTAAGTGATGATGCAACCGAAATTCTGGCATCAAAAATAATTCTTAATCTGAATGAACCGTCAAAGATTGAAGACACAAGCTGGATTAAACCGATGAAGTACATCGGTATCTGGTGGGAAATGCATGTTGGAATTTCATCATGGAATTACGCAAATGTTAATAATGTGAACTTGGCGATTACCGATTGGACGAGTCTTAAACCAAATGGAATTCATGGTGCAACAACTGAACGGACAAAGCGTTATATCGACTTTGCAGCAGAGCATGGTTTCGATGGTGTTCTTGTTGAAGGCTGGAATGTTGGATGGGAGGATTGGTTCGGTAAATGGAAAGAAGAAGTGTTTGATTTTATAACTCCGTATCCCGATTTCAATGTTGAAGAGATTTCCAGGTATGCAGCATCGAAAGGCGTTAAGATGATTATGCATCATGAAACATCTTCATCAGTTACAAATTACGAAAGACGGATGGACGAAGCTTATGAGTTTATGAAAAAGTACGGATATCCGGCTGTTAAAACGGGTTACGTTGGTAGAATAATTCCAAGAGGTGAATGGCACGATAGTCAATGGATGGTTCAGCATTATGTACGTGTTGCGGAAAAACTTGCAAAGAACAAATTGATGCTTAACGCTCACGAAGCCGTGCGTCCAACGGGACTTCACCGCACATATCCGAACTGGCTTGCTTGCGAATCAGCCCGCGGTAACGAGTTTAATGCGTGGAGCGTCGGCAATCCGCCCGAACATGAAACAATTCTTCCCTTTACTCGATTAATGGGCGGACCAATGGATTATACACCGGGAATTTTTCAGATAAAAATGAGTTATTACAATCCTGATAAAAAAGAACAGGTACATACTACACTTGCCAAACAGCTTGCCCTTTATGTAACTATGTATTCACCTTTACAAATGGCTGCCGACTTGCCGGAAAATTACGAGGAGCATCTCGATGCGTTTCAGTTTATTAAAGATGTTGCTGTTGATTGGGATGATACAAAA
>JAGVBL010000194.1 GCA_020059785.1 Ignavibacteriales bacterium
AATGAATTTTTTTACCGGATCAGTCCATTTTACTTTTCCTTCATCCACAAGCATTCCCATTAAAAGAGCAGTTAAATTTTTTGTAATAGATGCCGCTTGAAAAAGTGTATGTTCATTAACAGCATCCGCTTCGCCTATCTTTTTTACTCCGTAACCTTTTGAAAATATTATTGAGTCATCCTTAACAACAGCAATAGAAAGTCCGGGAAGTTTATTCTCAATCATCACATGATTTATAAATGCATCAATATCTTTCGATGGAAAATTTTGTGCGGAAGCAGGTGTCTGAAAAACAATAATAGTGAACAAGAGTAACACAAATGTTTTCATTTCAATTCTCGTTTTTACTAGAGTCAAAAATTTTTAGTAAAACTATATGTCGTTCTAATATATTAACCGGCGCATTATCTCCAGAGTGATATCAAAGCTTGCTCGTGTCTGGTCGATGAACAGCATGCACATATATGTTTTTCCACTCACCGTTGATGCGCTTTGCAATGAAAGTTACATCACCAGTCCAGCGGGTTTTAACGCCGCATGTGTCAATTTGAATTTGATGAAACGGCATAAGAGCAATTGCTAGGTCGGAAGATAGTACGCGCACATACGCCGTATCCCACTTAGTTGGAACGCTTTTAAGTAACTTGAATCCTTCGCGTTCTGCATTGACAAATTCCTCATAATTATAAATCTCACCGTCCAAGCAAGCAAGAAATTCAGGCGATGAGTTGAAGAGTGCAATAACCCCATCAACGTCATGTCCGTTAACAGCTTTTAGTTGGGTGTCCAACAATGATAATACTGATTCTTTAACCGCTTGCTGGTCTGATTCTGGCGACCGCGTGCAGCTAAGAAAAAGTGTGCTAATCGTAAAAATTACACACACTAAGACGAAGAAATATCTCGAGTTAGTTTTCATGACAATCTCCTTTTACAGTTATTTATTTTGGCTGTTAAGAACTTTCCGTGATAAAATGATTATATGTCGTCAAGGAATTGTCCTTGACGACAATGAATGAACCTTATTCTATTTTGTCTTTTTAAAATCAATAATTGTTGACGCTCCATAAATTCCGGCAAGTATGGCTGTAATTAAAAATAAGTAAGCCAGTACTTGCATTAAGAAAGCGACATTAAAAAAGTTTGCAATTGATCCGGCAAGGAATGCTAACCAAAGACCAAGGAAAAATAGTTTGCGGAATAAGTTCCCTTTTAAAGATGCAAGCCACAATATGAAGAGGACTATAGTTACCAGCAAGCAGATCCAGCCATCTAAAATGAAGGTATTTGTGTTCGATGCAAGGTTTGGAAACCAAAGAAATCTCAGCATGAACCCTGTCCAAAAGGTTCCAAGAAATATGAATAGCGTGCTGTCAAGTTTATCAGCATTTGGCAGTGCGAATAAACCAATAACAACAAGCAGCAGACAGTGAACCAAGACAATTGTAACCCAGTCTTGTATTACTACTTCGTACCAGCCGCCGAATATTATTGCGGTAAAAAAGAGCGATACGAAAAGCGCCATATAACCAACCGTAATAGCGCCCGGAAATTTGCTTTCGTTCATAGCTTTCTCCTCTTAGTTATTAATAATGATATTTTGCACAACAACTATTACGCTGTTGTAAAACTTATTTTTTTGCTTTAGCCGGCTTGAGTTCCATGCCCATCTGCAGCATAGTTGCAAGGTTGTCTGAGATTACCCACCAATTCTTAACTTTTCCATTTGCCATTGTAATAACAGAAACAACCGTCTCAACCACAGGTTTGCCGGTAGGGAGAATGCCTTGATATTGATTTTTAAAAGTTCCTTGTCCTTTTGTTTTTACCATCAATCGGTTACCCTCTGCAATTATATCTTCAACATGGTGAATGTAATCCGGTAATGATGCATAGCTTGTTTTAATATCTTCAATAAGGTCTTCTTGTTTCCATGGTTGGTTTAACCCTGCTGCTTCGAGCGTGAAATCATCAGCCAGATAACTTTTGATTTTGTCAAAATCATTCTTATCAACAGCGGCAAAAAGATTGCGGACAATTTCTTTATTCTGTTCTTGCGTTTGAGCGTTGGCTTTGAACTTCTCCAATTCCGATTTGTCTGTGCAACCAATGGCGAGACAAATTATTAATGTCAGTAAAACGATACTTAGATAATTAAAATGTTTTTTCATTTCCTTCTCCTACATTTATTTATTAGCAGCTTGCACTACCGGCGGAAGAGAAGACTCGCTCTGATAAATTACTTTCCATTCTTCGTTAATCTTTTGGAACAAGAATGATACAGCGTCGGTGTTATAAGTTATAAGACTGCCATCCTTCATATTTGCCTCTGATTTACCCAGCCATAAGCACAATACAATATCTTTCTTAAGAATCCGATATTCTTCCCTTGCTGTAATTATTTTCAAAGCACCGAATGTTTTGTATACTTCTTCAAAGGTTTTTTTTAAATCCTTTTGTTCGATTGTAGTTCCATCTGCATTTACATAAATAAAGTCAGGCGAATCCCAATAATACTTTAGCATAGCTTCCATATTTAGTTGCTCATAGCTAGTTACCATATTGGCAAATACAGCGGACACTTCCTTTTTAATTTGGTCTTTGTCTTGTTGGGTTAACTCTTCCTTTGGTGTACATGAAGCAAAGAATGTAAAAAATAATACAACGATAAAAATTTTTGTTTTCATGATAAGCTCCTTAGTTATTATTCTACGGCTGTAAAGAACCGTCTCTTAACAGCACAATTAATTATTCAGCTACTTATATCGTCAAGGAGAGGTCATTGACGACAATGATATTTTATTTTTTATCTTTAGCCCGTCGTAGCTCCATACCAAGCTGGGTCATCATTCCAAGTTCATCTTCTACAGCCCAGAAGTTTTTTAATTTACCATCGGCGAACTGAAAAATTTGAATCCCTTTATATTTGAATTGAGCGCCGTTTGGTTTTATACCAGTAAATTCTTCCTTAAAGGTGCCGGTATAAGTAATCTGCACAACGACTTTGTCATCCACAGCGAATATATCGTCTATATTGTGTTTGTAATCCGGGAAAGAGGTATAGAACATTTTGATTAGCGGTTCAATATCATTAAATGATATTGGATCGCCCGATTCGTAAAAAATAATTTTTGAATTCGGATCAGTTGTCATAGCTTTAAGTGAATCTATATTCACAGCATCAAGGTATTCGTAGAATTGTTTTGTCAGTTCGATGTTGGATGCTTTTAGCGATTCGGCTTGTCTGAATTTTTCGAGTTCTTCATTTGTTTGGCAGCCGGAGGTGAGG
This sequence comes from Ignavibacteriales bacterium, assembly GCA_020059785.1. Classification (GTDB taxonomy): domain Bacteria; phylum Bacteroidota; class Ignavibacteria; order Ignavibacteriales; family Melioribacteraceae; genus DSXH01. The sequence goes on from JAGVBL010000194.1 coordinate 3,290, forward strand.
CACATAATAGCAACCAGTGTTATTATACTTAAAAACTTAAGAGCTGCTTTCATTTTTTACTCCGTGTTTAACTGTTAAAACCATTTCTTGACATTGCAATTATTATATCAGTGTTTAATAAGTTCATAGTATGTTGTATAAATAAAAAGTTTTGGGTTTAACCAGGATTTACCTCTTTTGTATAGGTCCGAAATTGATTCTGCAGCAACCATTTCTTCTAAAGTTTTTCCTTGCTTAATAAGCTCTGCTATGCGTTCTTTAGAAGAAGCTAACATGTTTAGATATTCTAGTAGTTGATTGCGGTCAGACAATGGACCATGACCCGGAACGATAATAGTTTTATCATCACACAGAGCAATTATTTTACTAACGGCGTCAAGGTAGCCGTTTATTGTTCCGCCACCAGCAAAAATATCAATGACAGGAAATCCATTTGATAGGAATAGATCACCCGTATGGATAACATTTGCTTTTTTAAAACAGAATATCGCATCACAATCAGAGTGGGCTTGAGGAAAGTGAAAACACTTTATGGTGTCATCATTAAAATAGATTGTAAGAGAATCGGAAAAACAGATTTCGGGAAGAGCAGATTTACCATATGGTGAAATTTTAGGCCACTTTGTGCCAAGTATTTCCGGCGGATTCCACTCTATTTTCATCCGCTTGCTTACATTGTTGTGTGCAATGACAACCGATTTTTTATTTACCAGTTTTTTATTGCCGCCGACGTGATCGAAATGAAAATGAGTGTTAAGAATAAATTTGATTGAATCAGCGGAAACTTCTTTAATCGCACTTTTTACTTGGTCTGCTTTATTTGATAATCCGGAATCAATAATTAATAAACCATCGCTGCCAACTGATACGGCAATATTGCATCCAAAGTTATCTATCAAATAAAGGCCGTCTGAAATCTTTTTAGGAGTTAATGAAGTGGTGTTTAAATTTTGAGCATAAGCGTGTTGCATAAAAACGAAAATGATGAGAAGGATATTTCGCCCGACCTTCCATTTAATATTTTTCATTTCTCCACTCCTTGTTTTTTATCAAAACATTTGAGCGACTATTAAGAAATTATTTTGCAGTTCGTTTTAACACATAACTTTTTGAAATACCCGAGATCATATTAGTATCGGTTACATCAAGCACGTCTTCTGCCCGGAAATGTAAATTGGATTTAAGTATTATCTTCTGAGAATCGGTTTTGTCGTAAAGATATAAGAGAAGAGAGTTGGTCGAGCTAAACTCTCCCTGGTAAGGTAGAACTGTTCCGTCGGATAAAAGTTCGAACCAGGAAATTTTTCCAAGTCCTTGATCGTAGGCAATAAGACTCCACGCTTCCAAAAATGCTTTTCCATCAGCTGTTACCTTTGCGTACGAATACAATCCTTTGTTGTTGGCAATGGGATTTCCTTGCCAAATTAAAAGAGTGTCATTTCCGCCGTACCCGCCTTCCCACGTTCCTTTAAACTGCATCAACAAAGAGTTTTGATCAAGGTTTCGCGTAGTGGTTTGTGCGGAAGCCGGCGTAAGACAAATAATAAAAAAGAATAAAAATAGTATGTAAGTTTTCATTTTATACTCCTGATTTGTAAAACAATTTAACTGTAGAAACGCATGTTCATTCGTCTCTACTATTAATATTTATTTTTTAGCAGGAGTAACTACTGGCGGTAAACAAGAATCTGTTTGCCAAACAACTTTCCACTCGTTATTGATTTTCTTAAAACCGAATGTTATGCTCTCGTTAAAAGCCATTATACCACCATCTTTTATTGATGCCTCGCCCGTTCCTTTCCATACATAAAGTACATTGTCTTTATTAATGAACCTGAATTCTTCTCTTGCGGTAATAATTTTCATAGATGTCATAGTTTTATACTGTTCTTCAATGCCTTTCTTAAAGCTTTGGTAATCGCTTAGTGTACCATCAAAGTTAATTGCGATGAAGTCAGTGGAATCCCAATAATATTTCATTATACCTTCAACATTTGCACTCTCATAATCCTTAATCATGTTGCTTACAAAAGTTGATAACTCGGTTTTAATCTGATCTTTTTCTTGTTGTGTTAATTCCTGCTTTGGCGTGCATGAAGCCAAGAATGCTAATAAAACGACAATAAATAATTTTGTTTTCATAAAGTCTCCTTTATTATTGAAGATGATATTTGATAAAATGTATGGTGCGTTTAATTATTTCACGAGATTCATCGTTGTTATCAAGTATATCAAAAGCATGCTGACCGGTTGAATAATTAATAAACTGTATTGGTGAATTATGTGCCAATGCTTGAGAAATATAATTATCTATTGTCGGCTGAATGTTTGGGACATTATCCTTTCCGGCTTTAACAACGAGTGTTGGTACGTCCCATCGCAGCAGCTCGGGATTTTTCAAAAGTTCCGGGTAAACAAAGCCAACTTTTTTTGCAACTTCGCTTGCTTTGTTGTTACCTGGGGGCTCAATCATAAAGCCGTAAAAGAAAACCCCGCATTTAATTTTCAAATCTGAAGCCAAAAGAGATAATGCAGTTGGAACATTTCCGGAACAGGACCAGATGCAAATTCTGCCGGGGTTGATCATAATTTTTTGTGAGTTAGCAGTGATATAATTAAAAATCTCTTTGATATTTTTTTCCGGCTCACTTGTTTCATATGCAATAGCCGCAACACCAGAGGATGCTATCAATTCACACCACGAACTATATGCCCCCATATCTTTTAGCTTAACGCCAAGATTTTTTTGAATTACCGAATCCGGATAACCGAAAACAAAAATAACAGCCGGCAATAAAGTAGTTTCGTCCTTATTAGGCGGGTAGTAAATGTCGAATGCAAGAGAAACATTTGGGGTATCGTGGTATTTTATTCCCCGCTTAACATCAACTTGATTCATCGCTTGTGTTGAATAGACGATTCTGGCCTTGCCAAAATCTTTTTGCTGACCGAACATTTGGTCAAAAGTAACTATTAAAAAAACAGTAAGAAGACTTAAATGTGGGCGATTCATAAAACTAACTCCTTCTACAAATTCTTTTACAAACAGATATTTTTTCGTCAAAAGAAAATGAAATAACGTTTTTAGTAACATTTCTACGGCTGTCAAGAACCATTTCATGTCAGCACAAATAGAGACAGATATTAAAGAGCACCTTTTTCACATTCCGCAGATAACCAGGTTATTATTTTGCAATCAACAAGATTTATTGCCGTTTATTGCTTGTCGCTATTCCAGATACTATAAGAGCAAATCCATTCTCCATTAGATTGTTTCTTAAAAATATTGATGAACTTTCCAGTATCCTCAAATATTTGTCCATCTGCTTTCACTTTTGTTTTTGAATTGTAAACACCTCTGGCAAAGGCCCAATCGCCTAAAACCTCTATATATGGAAGTTCAATATTGTATTCCAATTCAAAAGCATCGAATAATTGTTTTGCCCACTTACGAGCAGCTTCTTTGCCTTGAACTATTAGCTGATGTGCTGGTAAAAAACAAACGTCCTCGCTTTGTACCCCCATGAGTCCTTCAAGATCAGCGGATTTAACCGCAGCCATATATTTTTCAGCCCATGTTTGAATTGCTTTTACATCTTTCTCTGCATCTTGCTGTGTCTGACATGATGTAAAGAAGAAGATAGGGAATATCATTAGCGCCAAAAAACAATACTTTTTCATAAATCCTCCTTCGCTAGTAATTATTTGTTTGATCAATAGGCAGAACCGCCTTTTTTTGTAATGTCAAGAACCGTTTCTTGACAGCACAATTATACAAAAATATAATTGTCATCATACTTTTTTCGTCCATTCAAAGTGGCAGCACTCGTCGCCTTTCATTAAACACTTGGATCTTACTAAGACTTCTCCCTTTTTGCGTGCTGCCGGATAATCACTATAACAGATCATAGCATATCCAATATCTCCAGCATTTGCCTCGCGGAAAGTCTTTGCCCAGAGACAGTTATAAATTTCTGAAACTCTGCGTTCAGGCGAGGATTCAATTTTTTTCCACTCTATTACATTTTTCCAGAATTCAGCGTTAGTATTTGAATTAAAATTTTTACCGGGTTCATTTTTAAACCATGCTTCATCTGT